>DYKK01000112.1 GCA_020722625.1 Anaeromyxobacter dehalogenans | reverse complement strand
CCCGACCGTGGGCGGGGCGCTCCTCTGCCAGCACGAGCCCCACGACGAGGCCTGCCCCCCGGGCGAGCGGTGCGTGGTCGGGGTGCCGGACCTCGCCGGGTGCCGGCCCGACGCGGTGGTCGCGTGCGTGGGAAAGCCCGATGGCGCTGTCTGCGAGGTGTCGGACCCCTGCCGTGCCGGGCCTGGGACGTGCCGGGCGGGCCGCTGCGATTACGAGGCGAAGACCTGTCCCGACCGCGCGTGCCGGACCTCCCTCGGGTGCGACCCCGCGACCGGGGACTGCCGGTACGATCCCTCGGACGACGGCGCGCAGTGCGTGTTCGCCGCGGACCCCTGCCGCCCGGCCCAATGCCGGGCGGGCGAGTGCGAGCCCACGGCCGCCCCCCTCTGCGACGACGGGGATTCCTGTACGCAGGATATCTGCAATGTGAATGTCTGTAAACACAAGACGCTCGCGGACGGGACCCCCTGTGACGACAAGGACCCTTGTACGGAGGGCGAGGTCTGTCAGGCCGGCACGTGCGGGGGCGGTGCGCCGCGCGACTGCGACGACCACAACGACTGCACCACGGACGCCTGCGACCCGGCGAAGGGCGGGTGCGGGTCCACGCCCATCGCGGACGGCGGGGCCTGCCTCGCCGGAGGCAACCATTGCAGGCCCGGCACGTGCCAGGACGGGACGTGCCAGGACGTGACGGACCTCTCTTGCGATGACCAGGACCCGTGCACGAAGGACTCGTGCGACCCCTCGTCCGGGTGTCGTCACGAGGCGACCAGCAACGTCTCCTGCAACGACGGGAACGCCTGCACGGCCAACGACATGTGCAACGCGGGCCAGTGCGTCCCCGGGACCCCGGTGGCCTGCGACGACCAGGACCCGTGTACCACGGATGCCTGCGACCCTGGCAAGGGGTGCGTCTTTGTCCCCTTCGCGCCCTGTTGCGGCAATTCCGTCGTCGAGAACGGGGGCGACCACGAGGAACAGTGCGACGCGGGGCCGCTCGGGAGCGCCGGGTGCGGGACGGACTGCCGGGTTCGGGTCGTGAACCTGACGAAACCCCCGGCGGGAGGGAGGTTCGGGGCGGTGGCATGGTCCGCCTCGGAAGGCTCCGGCCTGGTCGCATACGAGGCCGCGACCGGGACCGGACTGCGCGCGCTCGTGACCCGGAAGGTGGGTTCCGACCTGTCCGTGGCCCCGGAGCGCCTGGTGTGGGACTACAAGGACACGGCGGTCCACGACGTGACCCTCCTCGGCCTGTCCGGGGGCCTCGGTGGGTCGCAGCCGGCCTACGTCGCGGCCGTGTCGCGCCCGGTCGCGGTGGACCTGTTCGCCCTGGACCGCGAGGGGGGCCGCCTCGACCAGGAGATCGAGGCGTGGACGAAGTGGGCGGTGGACGTCCAGATGGGACGCGTCCGCGCGGGTTCGCTGGGGTCGGGGCGGGTCCTGGTCGCGTGGCAGGACGCCGCGTACTGCCCGGGGAGCAAGGGGGTCCCGGTCGTGCGCGTGGGCGAGGCGGACCTCGCGCAGGGGACGGTCGAGCCCGCGGTCCAGGAGGGTTCGGGGTCCTGCGACCCGTGGTCCCCCACCGTGCTCGGGGAGGCGTGCACAGGCGCGGACGGCGGGGTCTTCACGCTCGCGGAGCGCGAGACCGGGGTCTCGGGCGTCGGCAGCGTGGTCCGGCACAAGGTCCTGCCGTTCGATGCCGGTGGCGTCGGGACCGCGGTCGTGGTCGCGGAGTTCCACGGGGACGCGCCCTTGCCCGCTGCGTGCGCCGCGGCGGCGGACGGGCAGTCGTTCCTCCTGGTTTACTGGGAGATGCAGTCGGACCCCGATGTCCTCCGCGTGCGCTTGGCCGTCATGGGCCGGGACGGAGGGATGATCGGGCAGCCCGGGATTCTTCAGGAGATTTCGGTTTCGGGTGGCTCGACCTCGTCGCTCTGTTTCACGAACATGAGCGCGGTCGCGGGTCTCGAGGACGGTCGTTTCCTGCTCGTGTGCACGATGTTCCGGATGACCCCGTCGGGCGAGTTCGTGGCGTCGTCGCTCGAGTGGCGCCTGGTCGGTTCGGACGGGAAGCCCGTCGGGGACTTTGCCCCGCTCGGCCTCGAGGACCAGCCGGTGGTCCTCGATGCCCGGGCGACCCTGGGTCCGAGGGGGGAGGTCCTGCTCGCGTGGTACGAAAACGATGCATTGGGTTCGTCCGGGGAATGGATGGCGCTGCCAGGGTGGCTCCGTCTGTTTGTTCTGGGCAAGGGTTCTGTCTGGTAGGAGGTGGAACATGCGGTGCGGCAGGCGATGGGGGTGGCTTACGGTCCTGGTTGTCGGCTGCGGGGGCGGGGGCGGAACCGGTCCCACGGACCCCGGGGGCGGGATCGGTCCCACGGACCCGGGGTCGGGGCAAGAACTCGGGTCGGATGCGGGCGGGTGCCGGTCCAAGGAGGACTGCCCGGTCGTTCCGTGCCAACTCGCCGTGTGCCTGGCCGGTGCGTGCGAGTATCAGGCCGTGCCGGCCGGGGCCGCGTGCTCGGACCCGGCCCGGTGCGTCTTTTCGGGCGTGTGCAACGAGCAGGGCGACTGCGAGGGGGAATGGGGTTGCGATGACCAAAACGATTGCACGACGGACCGGTGCGAGGACGGTGGCTGCGTCCACGACCCGCTGGACACAGGCCCCTGCGACGACGGCAATCCTTGCACGGACGGGGACTCGTGCAAGGCCGGTGAGTGCCAGCCGGGCCAGAACACCTGCGAGTGCAAGAGTAGCGCCGACTGTCCTGCGCCGACCGACAAGTGCGTGGGCGCGCTGATGTGCGACCCCGACACGCACAAGTGTGTTCCGGACCCGAACGCGGCGGTCCAGTGCGAGCCATCCACGAAGCAGTGTTACGAAAACAAGTGTGACCCTGAGACCGCAAAATGCAAAGAGGTGGTACTCCCGGACGGGACCGCGTGCGACCTGGGGAAGTGCTTCCTGGACGCGGCGTGCAAGGGTGGAGAGTGCGCCGGGAAGGAGAAGTGCGTCTCGACGGACCCGTGCCGGGAGGCGACGTGCAACGAGGAGACGGGGCAGTGCGCGTACGAAAATGCGCCAGACAATACCCAGTGCGACGACGGGAATGCCTGTACGCACGATGACCATTGTTCAAATGGAGTGTGCAAGGGCGAAATCTCGAAGGAGGTATGCAACGGCCAGGATGACGACTGCAACGGAACGACAGACGACGAGGGCGCGCAGGGGTGCAAGGAGTACTACTGGGACGGCGACTACGATGGATGGGGGAATCCGGACAAGTACCGGTGTCTGTGCGGGCCTTCGGGCTCCTACAGCACCGAGAAAGGCGGGGACTGCCATGACGGAGACGCCGCGGTCCATCCCGAGGCGACCGAGGCGTGCAACGACGCGGACGACGACTGCAATGGAAAGACAGACGAGGAGGGCGCGAAAGGGTGCGTGCCGTACTACCTGGACATGGATGGGGACGGGGCCGGGGTCACCGGGGACTCGTCGTGCCGGTGCGGCCCGTTCGGGTTCTATCAGACCACGACCCCGGGTGATTGCAACGACGCCGACGCGACCGTCCATCCGGACGCGCCGGAGTCGTGCAACCAGGTGGACGACGACTGTGACGCCCAGACGGACGAGGGAGAAGGGAATTCGGGTTGTCAACCCTACTATCTTGACCACGACCAGGATACCTACGGAACGAGTGACGAGAAATGCCTGTGTCATGCTGATGGCGAATATCGGTCAGAGAACCCGCTCGATTGCGACGACGGCAACGAAGCAATCCACCCCGACGCGACCGAGGTCTGCAACGGTGTGGACGACAACTGCGACAACAAGACGGACGACGGCGAGGACCTGAGCGGATGCAAGCCCCATTACATGGATTCGGACGGGGACGGATACGGGTCCGGCGTTTCGAAATGTCTATGCAAACCACAGGACCCCTACGTGACCACGGATGGCGGCGACTGTAACGAAGGTGACCCCGCCATCCATCCGGGCGGAACGGTGTGCGGCAAGGACGGCGATTGCGACTCAAAGTTGCTAGACACCGGTGAACCTTGTGACGACGGCAATGCGATGACCTGGGATGGGTGCAATGAGCAATGCGAGGTCGTCGAGTTCCAGGTGAACAGTGATTACATTGACGATCAGACGAACCCGGACGTGGCGTTCCCCGGAACCGTGGGCGACAGCGGTTACTTCGTCGCCTGGCAGGGACTCGGATGCAGCGAGTGGTTGGTTTTTCCATTTCCGCCCAAATGTCTCGAAACAGAGGACGGCGTCTGGTTGCGCCGTTTCGATGGAACCGGTCAATCCATCCGGCTCGAGCTTGCGAACACCTACCTGCCCGACTTCCAGAGGAACCCCGCGGTGGCCGCCTCTGTGAATGGGGCAGTCATCGTTTGGCAGGGGAAGGGCAGCGCCTCCGTGACCTCGGATGTGTACGCTCGGAGGTTCCAGTCGGACGGGAAGCCCAAGGACGCCTCCGCCACCCGGCTGAACGAGACCACGACGGGGGTCCAACAGAATCCGGATGTGGTCGTGGACTCCACCTTCGCCTTTCGGGCCGTTTGGGAAACCGACCCGACGGGAACGAACAAGGACATCGTGCTTCGGGCGTTCACCAAGGACCTGACAGGGTGGCCGGAGACGATTGTGAACTACTACACCGGGTCCCAACAGGCGAATCCGCGGATCGCCGCGTTCGACGGCGGTTCGAAGTTTGTCGTTGTCTGGGAATCCTACTCGCAGATAGGCCACGGGTCGATCCAGGCCCGGCGATTCCAGTGGAACACGACGCCACTCGACGACGAGTTCAATGTCAGCGAAGTGATTGCCTCGAATCGGCAACCCCGCGTCGCCGGGAATCTGGCTCCCGGCGGCGGGTTCGTCGTGGTTTGGGCCGGGGGGGGTTCGGGCGGAGACGGCGGTGACATCTGGGCACGAGCCTATCAGTCGGACGGGGCTCCAATCGCCGACTTGGGCGTTCGTGTCAACGACCCGCCGACGGGGACCCAGGACCAGCCCGACGTGGCGATGGCGTCGGACGGGTCATTCGTCGTGGTCTGGCAATCCGACTCGGATGTTTACATTCGGCGGTTTGGGCCGGACCAGAAACCGATGGGGGCGCAGTCCCAGGTGAATCTATATTCGTCGGGCAGCCAGGGAAACCCCGCTATCGCGGGTGCTTCCAGCGGCACCGTGCTGGTCGCCTGGGAGAGTGAGTACCAGGACGACTCGGGATACGGCATCTTTGCCCAGCGCTTCGGCCCGAACGGGGAACGGCTGTTCCGTTGACGCAGTCGGCGGGGAACAGGGGCGCGCGGGACGGGCGTTTCGAGCGCGTCGCGCCCCCGGTCAGTACCCCTTCGCCTTCTTCGCGGGCTTGGCGCCCGTGACGATGGCCACGGAGGCGCTGGCGCCGATGCGGGTGGCGCCCGCCCGGATCATCGCATCCGCGTCCTCGGAGGTCCGGATCCCGCCCGAGGCCTTGACCTCGACCCCCTCGCCCACCACGTCGCGCATCAGGGCCACGTCCTCGGCCGTGGCCCCGCCGGGTCCGAAGCCGGTCGAGGTCTTCACGAAGGCGGCGCCCGCGACCTTGGCCAGGGCGCAGGCGATCACCTTCTCGTTCTGCGTCAGCATCCCCGTCTCGATGATGACCTTCACCTTGTGCGGGGCCACGGCGGACACCACCCGGCGGATGTCGTCCAGGACCAGGGCGTAGTCCTTGGACTTGAGCGCGCCGACGTTGATCACCATGTCCACTTCCTGGGCCCCGTTGCGCACCGCCTCGCGCGCCTCGAAGGCCTTGGCCTCCGGGGACGACGCCCCGAGCGGGAACCCAACGACCGCCACGACCATGACCGGGCTGCCTTCCAACAGCGAGCGGCAGAAGCGCACGTTCGCGGAGTTCACGCACACCGACGCGAACCCGTAGGTCTTGGCCTCCTCGCACAGGCGGCGCAGGTCCTCGCGCGTGGCCTCGGGCTTCAGGAGCGTGTGGTCAATGGTGGGCGCGAGGTCCTTGCGGACCGGGCCGATATTGGGCGCCGCGGACAGGCGCGCCGCGCCGATATCGAGGATCTTGCGCGCGTCGTCGGGCCGCTTGCGCACGCTGTGGCCACAGCCCGTGCACTCCGCGGCCGTGCGCTCGCACCGCTCGCAACCGTCGCCCGCCGGGGCCGCCCCCTCGGTCTGGAGCCTCGCGCGGACCTGGCGCACCACCTGGTCCACGATCCGCTGGATGTCCGGTTCCGCCATCCTTCCCGCCTCCCGGCCGCGCAGCGCGGCGTATCCTACCACGCGTGCGTCACGGCCACTTTGTGAAGTCCTCGTGGGGGGGACCGCTGCGGACCGTCATCGAGAACCCGACGCGCGCCCCCCGGACCAGGGGCGGGGCCGCCGGGTCCTTCGCGACCGCCCGCGCGTCCACCAGGTCCACCGTGCCCTCGCCCTCGATGTGCCCCCCCTTCCACGGCTCGAAGGACGACAGGGTCAGGACCCCGGCCGAGGCCACCAGGGGCTGCGTCGCGTCCGGGCAGGTCTCCGCCGGGACCAGGGACAGCCGGATCGCCGACCCGTCCACCGCGAACACGGCGGACGGGTCCGCGGCCAGGCGGCGCGAAACGTCGCCCGTGTCGGTGAACTGCACGACGAGCGCGTCCGAGATCGTGGCCGCGCGATATCCGGCGCGCGCCTCCAGGGTCCCGACCCCCTCGGCCGCGAACCACCGCAAGAGCCCCGCATCGAGGCGATACGGCGCGAAGGTGCGCGGCTGGTGGTCCCGGCAGGGGGTCACGGTCAGGGTCTCGGCCTCGAGGAAGGCGTGGTCGGAGTCAGAACACCCCGCCCAGCCCACGAGCACGACCGCGACGGCAAGCCCCCCCCTCACGTCCATCGGATCGTCACCCTCGCGCCGGGCCGGACCCCGAGCCGCTCCTCCGCGCGCCCGCCCGGGACCGCGACCTCGGTCCAGCCGGACGAGTCTTCGTGGACCACGAGGGGGGCCCCATGGACATACAACCCCGCGACCGCCTCGTGGACCCGGCCGGCGACCTCGACCCGCACCGGAGTCCCGTCCCCCAGGCGCAGCCGATCCCCGGGGATCCCCACGATCACGTTGCCGAAGCGGTCCACGACCAGGACCTCGCCGGACCAGCCGCCGTGCGTGCGCCGCGCGCGCGGCCATGGTAGCACGACCGGGTCCCGCACGGCGGGTCCGCACTCCTCGGGCGCGACCAGACCCGCGGCGAGGGCCGCGGCCACGGGCCCGAAGAGGTCCCTCCCGTGGAAGGTGCGACTGCGAGGGGGCGGCACCACGTCGTGCCGCGCCCACTCCCGCGGGACCGCCCTCGGACCCGCGGCCCACGACAACAGCCCGTTGTCCGGGCCCACCAGGACGTGGCCGGCGCCCGTCTGCATCACGACGGCCCTGCGGCCCGTCCCCACCCCGGGGTCCACCACGGCCAGGTGCACGGTCCCGGCCGGGAAGGCCGCCACCGCGCGCATCAGGTGAAAGGCCCCGGTCCGGATGTCCTGGGGCGGGACCGCGTGGGTCACGTCCACGACCCGCGCGTCCGGGGCGATGCGCAGGATCGCGCCCTGGACTTCCGCGACGTATGAATCGTCGGTCCCAAAATCACTTGTGAACGTAATGATTCCGTTGGGGCGGAAACCGATCGGACGGCGCACCCGCCCGCCCCCTCCGGCCTCCGGGGTCACCGCGAGAACCGGATCGCGCGGATGCGGACGGGTTCGTTCGGCCGCGTGTCCGTGGCCGGGACCCGCGCGACCTCGCGGACCAAGGACACCGGTTCACACTCCCCGAAGACCGTGTGGTGGTCGTCGAGCCAGGGGGTCGGGGCCTCGGTGATGAAGAACTGGCTCCCGTTCGTGTTGGGGCCGGAGTTCGCCATGGAGAGCCGCCCGGGCCGGTCGTGGCGCAGGCGCTTGTGGAATTCGTCGCGGAACGCGTAGCCGGGGCCGCCGGTCCCGTCCCCGTTGGGACATCCGCCCTGGATCATGAAGTCCGGGATGACGCGGTGGAAGGTCAGGCCGTCGTAGAAGGGGCGCTTCACCCACTGTCTGGTCTTCGGGTCGAGCCAGGCGCGCAGCCCGCGCGCCAACGCGATGAAGTTGGCCACCGCCAGCGGGGCCTCCTCGGGAAACAGCCGGCACCGGAAGGTCCCCTTCGTCGTCTCGATCTCGGCCGTCGGGGGTCCGGCACCCTCGATGCCCTGGAGGGCCTCGGCGAGCGACACCGGCCTGTTTTCGGGGACCTGGGGTCCCGGGTCGGGCTCCCGGTACTGGACCGAGACCAGGAGGTCGAACTTGAACCCCTCCGGGGTCTCGTACAGGGCCGCGTACTTCAGGTTGGGGTTGCCCTCGAGCCGGAACAGGACCCGACCCCCGTTGACTTCGGCCTCCCCCAACTGCCCGGAAAAGAGGGACGCGACCTGGTCGGGCCGGCGGTGGGCGACGACCGCCTGGCTGCGCTTGTCGTAGAGGTACGGGAACAGGGCCGCGACGTTGCCGTCCTGGGCGAGGGGGCCGAGGCCCAGCCAGACCTTGCGGGCGGCCTCGACCGGGGTGGCCGCCTCGGCGTGCGGCGAGGCGCCGTGCACCGGAGACGCCGTCGGTTGCGGCGTCGCGGGCGCGGGCTGCGCGCGGGCCGCGGGCGTCCCGGGGGTCTGTCCCTCCGCGGGCGGCGTCTTCTTGCAGGCCCCGGTCCACGACACGGCCAGCGCCGGCACGACCACGCAGGCGCATCGGACCCACCGGGTCGTCGGGGAAGCGGAAACGGTGTGCATGACGGGCCTCCAGGCTGGTGCGGGTCCCTGTCGGTGCCGGCGGAACCCGGGAACGGTCATCGTTCGCCCGCGGGCGGCATTGCGGGCGGGATCATCCCGGCGCGGGGCGCGGTCTCCCGGCCCTCCATCACGCAGTTGCCGTCGAAGACGGCCCCGCGCTCCACCACGAGCCCGGCGGTCTGGAGGTTGCCGCGCAGGCGGGCCGTGGACATCAGTTCCACCGCTCCGGAGGCCCGGATGTTCCCGACCACGTCCCCGTAAATGATGACGGTGTCCACCACGATCTCGGCCTTGACCTTCGCGCCCTCGCCGATGATCAGCGTTCCCTCGGACGAGATCTCGCCGGTGAACTTCCCGTCAATCTGGACCTTCCCCTCGAACGTCAGTTTCCCGTCGAACTCGCTCCCGCGTCCGAGGAGGGCGTTCACGTCCCGCGAGCCCCCGCCCACGTTCTTCGGTCCGTCTGCCATCTTGATCTCCCCTCTGCCCGGGTTGTCGTCCCGTTCCCGGTGGAACACCATGTCCCGGTCTCCCGGCCGTCGCCGGGACGAAGGCTAGTCCGAAACCGCCCCCCAAGTCAACGCCTCGGCGTGCCCCTGGATCGTCGGGTTCGCGCGAACGGTTGGCCTGATTCGTGGGCAGGGGCAGTGGCAGGGACAGGGGCAGGTTCAGAGGACAGGTTCAGTGACAGAGGACAGTGATAGTGGCAGTGACAGTGACAGTGGCAGGGCCACGTTGGA
>DYKK01000479.1 GCA_020722625.1 Anaeromyxobacter dehalogenans | reverse complement strand
TCCTGCTTTTCTTTCCCCTGGTTTTGTCCTATCGTCCGCCTCAACATTGGTCGGCCCCCGCGTGGTCGGGGGCGCTCTCATGGCGAGGAGGTGACCCGTGGCTCCGCAGTTCAAGGAAGTCAAGATTCCGCAAGGGGACCTGATCCAGGTCCAGGATGGAAAACTGGTGGTGGGCGACCACCCCGTCATCGGCACCCTGCGCGGGGACGGCATCGGCCTGGACATCACCCCGGCGATGCAGGCGGTCGTCAACGCCGCGGTCCAGAAGGCGTATGGGGGCAAAAAGGCCATCGCGTGGTGTCCCCTCTACGCCGGCCTGGAGGGGTTGCACCACTATGGCACCGAGTTCCCAGAGGAAACGGTCGAGGCGATCAAGTACCTGAAGGTCGCGATCAAGGGGCCGTTCACGACCCCCATCGGCGAGGAGACGCACGTCTGCCTGTACTGTGCGCACCAGCAGAACCACCCCGGCAAGTGCGACAAGTGCGGCAAGGAGGACGGGGTCACCCCGCGCTTCCGATCGATCAACGTCCGGTTCCGGCAGGCCCTGGACCTGTACGCCTGCGTGCGCCCGGTCCGCTACTTCGAGGGCGTGCCCGCCCCGAACAAGTACGCGAACAAGGTCAACTTCATCATCTTCCGTGAGAACACGGAGGACGTGTACGCGGGACACGACTTCGAGCGCGGCTCGGACGTGGCCACGGCCATCATCGAGCTGGTCCGGCAGAAGACGGGCCGGCAGATCCGCCTCGACTCGGGGATCGGCGTGAAGCCCATCTCGCTCTTCGGCTCGAAGCGCCTGGTCCGCAAGGCCCTGCGCTGGGCCGTTCAGCAGCGCCTGCCCTCCGTGACCCTGGTGCACAAGGGCAACATCATGAAGTTCACGGAAGGGTCGTTCTGCAAGTGGGGCTACGAGGTCGCGGCCGAGGAGTTCGGGGACGTGACCATCACGGAAAAGAAGTTGTGGGAGGAACTGGGCGGGAAGATGCCCGAAGGAAAGGTCCTCGTGAAGGACCGCATCGCGGACTCCATCTTCCAGCAGATCCAGACCCGTCCGGACGAGTACAGCGTGCTCGCCGTGCCCAACCTGAACGGCGACTACCTGTCGGACGCGGCCATCGCCCTGGTCGGGGGCCTGGGGCTCGGGCCGGGCGCGAACATGTCCGATGACTACGCCATGTTCGAGGCGACCCACGGCACGGCCCCGAAGTACACGGGTCTCGACAAGGTCAACCCCGGGTCGTTGATCCTGTCCGCCGTGATGATGCTCGAACACCTGGGCTGGAGCGAGGCCGCGCGCCTGATCATCGGGGGCATGGAGCGGGCCATCCAGGCGGGCGTGGTCACCTACGACCTCGCCCGCCTGATGAAGGCCGAGGGCCGCCCGGGCGTGCGCGAGGTCTCGTGCTCCGGCTTCGGCCAGGCGATCATCGAGCGGATGTGACCGCC
>DYKK01000111.1 GCA_020722625.1 Anaeromyxobacter dehalogenans | reverse complement strand
AATCCGCAATCCGAAATCCTGAGTCGCCGCCGTCGAGGCGGCGAATCAGGGGGAATCCTCGGCGCTGGAAAGCAAGGGACGGCCACGGTAGAATCCCGCCCCGTCTGAGGCCGGGACCATGCTGTTCCACAGTCTCGAGTATCTCGTGTTCCTCGTGGTGGTCGTGGCCGGGTTCTGGGCCCTCGTCCGGGTCCGGCTGGCCCGCGTCCTCCTCGTGTTCCTGGCCTCGTGCCGGTTCTACATGGCGTGGAACGCGAAGTACATCGCCCTCATCCTCTTCACGACCGTCCTCGATTACGCCGTGGCCCACCGGGTCCATCGCTCGTCCTCGCCCCGGCGCCGCAAGGCCTGGCTCGCGGTCAGCGTGGTCGGGAACCTCTCGGTCCTCGGTCTGTTCAAGTATTTCAACTTCTTCTCATCTGCGGTGCACGACACGCTGGCGCTCGTCGGCCTGGACGTTCCCCTCGGCCACCTCGACGTCCTGCTCCCGGTCGGGGTCTCGTTCTACACGTTCCAGTCCATGTCCTACACGATCGACGTGTATCGCGGGCGCATCGAGCCCGAGCGCCGTTTCCTGCACTACGCCCTGTTCCTGACGTACTTCCCGCAACTGGTCGCCGGCCCCATCGTGCGCGCGCGCGACTTCCTGCCGCAACTCCAGGGCCGCCCCTTCCTGAACGCGGACATGGCCGGCGAGGGGCTCTTCCTGATCCTGCGAGGGCTCGTCAAGAAGGTGGCCGTCGCCGACTTCCTGGGGCTCAACCTCGTGGACCGCGTCTTCGACAACCCGGAGGCGTTCACCGCGCCGGAGGTCCTGATCGCGCTCTACGCATACACCATGCAGATCTACTGCGACTTCTCCGGGTACACGGACGTGGCCCGGGGCTCCGGGCTCCTGATGGGGTTCCGCCTCCCCGAGAACTTCGACCGCCCGTACCAGGCCGCCAGTCCGGCCGAGTTCTGGCGCCGCTGGCACATGACGCTGTCGTCGTGGCTCCGGGACTACGTCTATTTCCCCCTGGGAGGCTCCAGGGGCAGCCCCGCCCGCACGTACTTCAACCTGTGGCTGACCCTCTTCCTGATCGGGATGTGGCACGGAGCGGGCTGGACGTTCGTGATCTACGGGACGGTCCACGGGCTCGCCATGGTCGTTCACCGGTACTTCTACAAGCGGGCGGGCCGGACGAAGGACACGCGCGACCCCCTCTGGCTGCACGTGCTGAAGGTGGCCGGGACCTTCCACTTCTGCGTGCTGACGCGCATCCTGTTCCGCTCCCCGGACGTGGACACGGCCGGCGACGTGACGGCGCGGCTCCTGTCGGGCACCTGGTCCGTGGCCCAGGTCCCGATCGAGGTGTGGGCGCTGCTCGGCGTGACCTACGCGATCCACTGGACCCCGAAGGGCTGGAGCGACGCCGCCCGGGTCCTGTTCCTGCGGCTCCCCGCGCCGGCCCAGGGCGCGGCCATGGCCGTCGTGGGGGCCGTGCTGGTCCGGATGGCCTCGTCCCAGGCGGTTCCGTACATCTATTTTCAGTTCTGATGGGGACGTGGGCGGGCGCAACACGATGACGGGGTGACGAGATGGCACTGTGGTGGGAGGAGTGGTGGAAGAGCGAGCCCGAGCCGCCCCCGGGTCCGGACCGCGGCCGCTCGGGGCTGCCGCGCCTGGCCCTGGCGTTCGCGACCTTCGCCGGGATCGCCGCGACCACGTATGCGGTCCCGGCGCTCGAGTCCTTCCGGCCGTGGGTCCCGGGAGAACCCGTGCCCATCCTGCGCCTGCTGACGTTCGAGGAGCCGGAGGAGGACACGACCCCGCCCGGGCCCGGGGCGCCCGGGGACGTGACGCCCGAACCGACCGGGGAACTGGCCCGCGAGGCCCTCGCGCGATCCCTCGGTCCCGACCTCGCGGCCAACCTGGGCGAGGAGGCGGGGGTCCCGCTCCCGTCTCCCGCCGCTTCCGCCGGCGAAGCCTCCGCGACCCATTCTCCCGAGGCGGTCCGCATCGCCCCCGAGGAACTGGAGGGCCTCGTCCGCCGGATCGAGGACCCCTCCGGCCGCGCGATGGACGCGTTCTACGACGCGCTCCTGCGCACGGCCCAGGGACGGCCCGGGGCCCTCACGCGGGTCTCCCATTTCGGCGATTCCACGATCGCCGCCGACGACATCACCTACACGCTCCGGCGTCGCCTCCAGACGCGCTTCGGGGACGGCGGCCACGGCTTCGTGTTGCTCGCGAAGGGGACCATGCCGTACCGCCACCGGGACGTCGTCCTCTCGGGCGACGGATGGCGTGTGTTCCAGGCGATCCACGGGGCGCTGCGCAACGGGCGCTACGGCCTCGGGGGCGCGTCCTTCCTGTCGTCCGGCGGGGCCGTGACCCGCGTGTCCACCGTGGATCAGGGACCTGTCGGGACGTCCGCCGGCCGCTTCATCCTGTTCTACCTGGCGCACCCGAAGGGCGGACGCATCGAGTGGCGCCTCGACTCGGGCCCGAAGCAGGTCCTGTCCACGCGCGAACCGTCCGCCGCGGACAGGACCTTCGTGATCGAGGCCCCGGACGGCCCTCATGTCCTGTCCTTGCGGGCCTCGGGGGGCGGCGAGGTCCACGCTTACGGGGTCGTGCTGGAACGCGACGGACCCGGCGTCGTCTATGACTCCCTCGGGATGGTCGGGGCCCGGGCGGCCCGGCTGCTGAACGCGGACCCCGCCCACTTCGCGGACCAGGTCCGCCTGCGGGACCCGGACCTGCTCGTCCTGCACTTCGGCGGGAACGAGGCCGGGGACCGCCACATGAAGATGTCCTGGTACGAGCGCAACCTGACCGAGGTCGTGCGCCACGTCCGCGCGGGCAAGCCCGGGGCGTCCTGCCTCCTGATGGCCCCCCTGGACCAGGGAGAGGTCGGCCGCCGGGGACGCGTGCGGACCATCCCGATCCTCCCCCAGATCGTGGAGGTCCAGCGTCGCGTGGCCGCGGCCGAGGGGTGCGCCTTCTTCGACACGTTCCAGGCCATGGGGGGAGAGGGGGCGATGGGCCGGTGGTTTCGCGCGAGCCCGCGCCTGGGCTGGGGCGACTTCCGCCACGCGACCCCGGCGGGATACGAGGTGATCGGCAACCTGTTCTACAAGGCCCTGCTCGACGGCTTCCAGGCGTACATCGCCCGGCGGACGCACCCTTCCGGATCATGATTGGGGCGTTCCGGCCATCGAGATCCGGGATGACGCGGGCGATTCGACGAGCGATGGGTTCAGGAAGGGATCCGGTGGGCTACTTGCACTTGTCGAAGTCGGCCTGGGTGGCGGCCTTCAGCTGGCAGTCCACCTTCGCCTTCGTGGTGCGGTCCTTCACGCACTGGTCGGCGCAGGCCTGGAGGGCCTTCTCGGCGGCGGCCTTCGCGTCGGCCTCGGCCTTGGCCTTGGCCTCCTGGGCGGCCTGGACGGCCTTCTGCTTCTGCTGGGCCAGTTCCTGGAACTTCGGCTGGAACTGCTGCTGAACCTCCTGCTTCTTCTGCGCGTACTCGGTGTTCAGCGCCTCCTTCGCGGCATCGTCCTTCGCCTCGCCGAGTTTCGCCTGCAGTTCCTTATCGATGGCCTGCATGGCCTCGCCCATCTGCTTCGCCAGGTCCTGCATCTTCTGCTGGAACTCGCCCTCGACCTTCTGGACCGGGTCTTCCGCCGGTGCGGCGGGCTTCGTGAAGTCCGCCTTCTTCTGGCACGCCGCCTTGCACTCCGCCGGGGTCGCCTTCTTGGCGCAGGACGCACCGAACGCCACGGCGATCACGGCCACCAGAACGGTTCCGAACTTCCTCATGGCTCCTCCTTCAGCATTCAAGCTGGACTTCCGAACGGTGCCACCGATTCCGGAAATCCGTCCGGAATCACCCGTTCGGCGGCGAATGCTGGCACGGGACAGATCGGTTGTCAAGTCTTGCCACGACGCGGACGGGGTGCTAGGTTCTTTTCGGCCCAGGGCGCGCTGGAAAGGCGCGAGGGCCGGCGGCTCTTCCCCGTGACTGGAGGCAGGGGTTCGATGGCCGAGGACACTTCCGAGAAGGCCGCGGAACGACCGGGTCTGGTCCAGGCGCACCCGGACGTGGCGGGGCGGTACGCGCGCCTGAACGCCCTGTTCTTCGAGGGGCGGGAGGCGCGCCGTGCGGGCGGCACCCTGGCGGAGGAGGCGCGGACCGAGGCCCGGGACCTCCTGCGCTGGGTGGACGAGGTCGTCACCGAGTTCCTGGGGGACTCCGAGGCCTCCCGGAGCCAGGTGCGACGCGACGAGGCCGCGTTCGCGCTGGCGCTCCGGCTCCAGGACGACGCCCTGATCGTTCGGCAGGTCCTGGCCGCGGCCGCCGACCTGCGTTCCGTGGTGTGAAGGACCCACGAGGGACCGCATTGCGCGGTCGGGAGGCGACGTCGTGAAGGCGATGCCCAAGAGGATCTTTGTCGCTGCGTATCGCCAGAGTCCATTCGGGAAACTCGGGGCCGTCACGATCCCGGGGATCGTCCACCAGGCCTTGACGGAAGTCTCTTCCGATGCGGGTTTTCCGCTCGAGGTCGTGGACACGGCCTCGGTGGCCGGATGCCTGACCCCGCTGACCGGGGACCAGGTGCTCCTGTCCGGGCTGGTCGCGTCCGAAAAGGGCCTCCAGAGCAAGCCGATCGAGACGGTCGAGAACGCCTGCGCGAGCGGGGGCCAGGCGATCCTGAGCGTGGTCCACCGACTGCTCCTGGGCGAGGGCGAGGTCGGGATCGCGCTCGGGGTCGAGAAGATGCGCGACGACGAGGGCAAGGCCGACGGGAAACGGATCGGGAAGGTCCTGGGCACGGCCTCGCACCCCGACGACCGGCCCGGCAAGGTCTTCGTATTCCCGCACCTCTTCGCGGAGGTCATGGACCGCTACCTGAAGGAGTGGGGCGTGACCGAGCGCGACATGGCCCACGTCCCGGTGACGTTCTACGAGCACGCGCAGCACAACCCGTACGCCCAGATGCGTGGCGTCTCGATGACCGTCGAGAAGGTCCTGACCATCGAGGGCCCGAACCGGTACATCGCGGAGGGCCTGCCCCTGAAGACCTTCGAGTGCTCGCAGATCAGCGACGGGTGGGCCGCGATCGTGCTCGCGACCGAGGAGGGCCTTCGCCGGCTCGGGGTGGACCGCGCGCGGACCGCGGAACTGGTCGGGTTCGGTCAGGCCACGGACCCGCTCTCGACGAAGGGGCGGGACGTCCTGCGGCCGGCCGGGGCGTACAAGGCCATGCGGGCGGCCTACGAGACGGCCGGGATCGGCCCGGAGGACGTGGACGTCGCCGAGGTCCACGACTGCTTCGGGATCATGGGGGCCCTGGCCGTCGAGATCCTGGGGAAGGTCCCGGCGGGTCAGGGCGCGCGCTACTACGTCGAAGGAAAGGCGCGCCTCGGCGGAGGCGCGCTCCCGATCAACACCTCCGGGGGCCTGATCGCCAAGGGTCACCCCATCAGCGCCACGGGCGTCGCCATGGTCGGCTGGAGCTACTGGCAGTTGACCGGGCAGGTCCCGGAGGCACTCCAGGTGAAGAACCCACGGTACGCCGCGACCTTCAACATCGGGGGCCCGATCTGCGCGAGCGTGACCACCGTTCTGAAGGCCACGGCCTGACCTCCCCCGTCATTCGTCCTCGCCGGCGACCCCGCCGGCGAAGGTCTCGCGATTGCGCCGTCCCTGCGGGCAGCGGAAGCACACTGACCGCCGCCGCTCGAAGGCATTGGCCTCCATGAAGTCGTCCAGGCACCTCTCGAGCGCCAGGTTCTTTCGGCGGGGGCGGCAGTAGAACTCATCGTTCAGCGCCAGAGTTTCCGGGATCGAGTACGTGAACCTCATCTTGGTTCCTCCCCTCCAGGGGTCTCCAGAGATGTCGGAGGAAACGCTATTTTCAAGGTTTCTTTTATCAAGTTAGTCCGGCGAACGGGGGCGTGTCAAGAACTTTTTTCGGGGGGGCGCCCCTCGAACCACGAACCTGGAACCTTCAGTGGAGGCGGCGGACGAACTCCTGGACGATGAACGAGGCGACCACCGTGGGGGTCGTCCCCGGTCCGAAGCCGGCATCGAAGCCCAGTTCCAGGGCGACCTCGTGGGTGATGCGCGGACCCCCGCAGATCATCAGCACGCGTTCCCGGACGCCCTCGGCCTCGACCATGTCCACCAGTTCCGCAAGGTTGGTCAGGTGGATGTCCTTCTGGGTCACGACCTGCGACACGAGGACCGCGTCCGCCCGGAACTCGACGGCCCGAGCCAAGAGGTCCTCGCTGGGGACCTGGCTCCCGAGGTTCAACACCTTGAACATCGGGTAGCGTTCCAGCCCGTATTCCCCGGCGTACCCCTTCATGTTGAGGATGGCGTCAATCCCGACCGTGTGGGCGTCATTTCCGATGCAGGCGCCGACAACACGCAGGGGTCGTCCGACCCTCTCGCGGATGAAGGCGTTGATCTCCTCGAATCCCATGCGCGTCGTGGAGACCTTCGGGACGACCACGCGCGCGTAGTCAACCGTATGCCGACATTTTCCGTAAAGAATGTAGAACGAAAAACCATATCCCAGGTCGGCCTCGTGGTAGATGAGGATGTCGTGCAGCCCCATCTTGCCCGCGAGCCTCCGGGCCGTCTCCCGGGCCTCGTCGTTCAGGGGGAGCGGCAGCGAAAACGACACCTGCACGGCGCCGTCGTTCATCGTGTCCCCGTACGGGCGCACCTGGTGCGGGTCCGCGCCGGGGGGGAGGGCGACCGGGGGGACCGCCCGGGGCACGGTCTGTCCGACCTCGTCTTGTGGCTTCATCCGATCACCTGCGCGCGCAGCCGGTCCTCCACGGGGTTCCAGTACCCGGGCTCCTTGCGGAAGACCCCGGCGAGCCCGCGCCCACCTCCCGGGGACCTGGACACGTCCGCAAACCACCCCTTTTCGATGGCCGCGAAGAGCCCCTCTCGGGCCACCGCGTCGAGCATCTCGGCCGCCTGGGCCAGGACCTCCCGGGCCCGGGCCTGGACGCGCCCCTGCGCGCGAAACGAGACCTCGTCCGCGAGGTGGCGCGCAGCGGTCATGACCATGCGCGTGGCCTCCAGGGCCAGGAACCGGTCGTGGATGTGGGGCGTGTGCATGGCCTCGGTCATCATGCCCACGAGGTGGATCCCCTGGCCGGTCATCACGCTCGCGAGCGCGAAGAGGGCGTCCTGGACATGACCGCGGAAGATGTTCCCGGTCATGTGCTTCGTCGGGGGCATGTACTTGATGGGGGCCTCGGGGAAGACCTCGCGGACCATGCGGGCCTGCGCGACCTCCAGGACGAACATGTCCTCCATCCACGGGTCCATCTGCATCGCGTGGCCGAGCCCGATCCGGGCCGGCGGCAACCCGCACCGCAGGGCGACGGCCTCGTTGATGAACTGCGAGGCGAGGACCGTGTGGGCCGCCTTCAGGGGGTCCGCCGTGGTCAGGTAGTTGTCCTCGCCGGTGTTGATCGTCAGGTCCCCGGCGGCGGAGATCAGGCGCGAGAACGCCTGGTCGGTCAGGGTCCGTTGCATGTTGATGTCACGAAACAGGATGCCGTAGAGGGCGTCGTTGAGCATCATGTCGAGCCGCTCCACGGCCCCGAGCGCGGCCATCTCGGGCATGCACAGGCCCGAGGCGTAGTTGCACTGCCGAACGTACCGGCCGACTTCCTCCGACACCTCGTCCAGGGCGGCCCGCATGATGCGGAAGTTCTCCTGGGTCGCGTACGTCCCGCCAAATCCCTCGGTCGTGGCGCCCTCCGGGATGTAGTCGAGGAGGCTCTGGGCCGTCGAGCGGATCACGGCCACGACCTGGGCCCCGGCCCGGGCCGCGACCTTCGCCTGGAGCGTGTCCTCGAAGATGTTCCCGGACGCCACGATCACGTAGAGGAGGGGCCGCTCCCCCTCGCCGAGTCGCCCGATGGCCCCGTCCCGCGCCCGCCGTGCCGCGAGGATGCGCTCGCATCCCGCCTCGGCCAGGGCCGCCGCGCGCTCGCGGGCCGCATCCTCCTCCCCGGGGGTAGGAGCGGTCATCTGCACCCGGCCCGAGGCGATCAGGCGCGCGGTCCCGGTGGCGTCCTCCCCGGCGGCCGCCATCGCCGCACCAAATGAAAGCGCGACCCCGCGGCCCAGGACACGCCGCGCGGCCGCGGCCTCGACCACCCGGTTGACGAGCGGCACGCCCTCGGCGTCCGCACCCCCGACCCCCATCAGGCGCAAGGTGGCTCGCTCGATGGACACCGTGGAGCGCTCGCGCGCGAACCCGATCACGAAGTCCGCAACCGCCGCCGCCGCGCGCCGGCAGCGCTCGATCACGGCGGGGTCCAGGTCCAGTTTCCGTTCCATGTCTCTCACGGTTCGCGTTGCGAACAGCCCGTCCCCCCGTCGGGACCGCTTTCCGACTCCCGTGTCACGACCACGGGGACGTCCGGGGCCAGGGCCTGGACCGCGTCCCGCAGCGCCTCGGCCGGCAACTCGGAACCCAGGACGCTGGCCGGGTTGACCGCGATGGCCAACAGCCTCACCGGCCGGACCACGCGTACGACCCCGCCGCGCGCCAGGAATCGCCGGTACACGGGGGGCGACACAAAGAGGCGGGTCGGGTCGGCGACCACGACCCGGACCTTCCCGGTCCGGCGGCCTTGCAGGACCCGGAGCAGCCGGTCGGAGACCACACCCGGGGCCGCCACGACCGCATCTCCCGGACCCAGGGCGCGGCGGACCTCGGGCTCGTCCACGGTCATTCCCGGTTGCGCCAGGACCACGATCCGCCCGCAAGCGTCCCGCGTCGTCGGGCGGCCGTGGCGGGTCGCGTCCTCCCAGAGCGCCCGGTCCTCCGGGTCCTCGGCGGGCGGCAGGCGCAGGCGCTCCAGGACCTCCCTCGTGCGCCGGACCACGTCGCGGACGGACCGGCCCAGGATCGCCCCGGTCGCCAGGATCACGCCCTGCGAGACCTCGGGGTCCGCGGCCATCAGCCGCTGGTACGACCCGTCAATGATCACCCGGGCCGCGTGGTGCCGGAACATCGCCTCCACGATCCTGCGGACGTCCGCCTTGTGCCGCACCCCGGCCAGGACCAGGAGCCCCTCCTCCTCGACGCGGGCGAGCACGAGTTCCCCGAGGGGCGTCAGGGCTCCGGTCCTGTGGAGGACCCGCACGCGGGCGGTCCCGCCCCGGATCAGGCGTTCCGCCGTGGCGACGAGGTGGCCGGGCCGCACGTGGATGCGCGGCTTGGGGACCCCGAGCCAGAAGTCGTGCTCCTCGCCGTCAATCCCGATGGACAGAAGCCCGCAGGGTCCCCCCTCGGGGGGAAGACCCGCGAGGACGTGGTTCAGGGCGGTGGTCTTCCCCGAGTTCTTGGAACACCCCACGATGGCCACGGTCCGGATGCCGGGAGCCGACACGGCCTTCGCGAGGGAGACGCTCATGGGACCTGTCCTCCGATCGTCCCAGGGACGTGATTCTATCGCCACTCGCAAAGACGGGTCCATACGAAAGCAGCCCCAAATCCGCCATCAATTTCCGCAAGTCTTTGAACAAACATGAAATCTGCTTCGTTTCATTTCACCA
>DYKK01000478.1 GCA_020722625.1 Anaeromyxobacter dehalogenans | reverse complement strand
GGATTTCGGATGGAGGTCGCAGACCCGCTGTGGTGAGGTAGTGGGGAATGAGGTCGCGGAAACTCGGCGTGATTTCAGAGGGATAGCCGCTTGAACACGGCCTCGGGGATGTGGCGGATGACCCACAGGATCGGGCGCCAGAACCAGGGGACATAGACCTCGTCGGCCCCCCGGTCCATCGCACGGACGATCCCGCGGGCGACCCGGTCGGGGGAGGCCCACAAGAACCCCTTCTTCTTGAAACCCGCGGTCATGGGCGTGTCCACGAAGCCCGGCTTGATCGTGACCACGCGCACGCCCTTCCGGTACAGGCGGTTGCGCAACCCCTGCATGAACAGGGTCACGAACCCCTTGGACGCGCCATACACGTAGTTGCTCTGGCGGCCCCGGTCCCCGGCGACGGACGAGATCGCCGCGATCGTCCCCTGCCCGCGCGCCTCGAACCGGTTGGCCGCGAGGGCCAGCAGGGACACGACGCTCAGGGCGTTCGTGTGGACCTCCTGCAAGGTCATGGCGACCGAACGCTCGCAGACCTTCTGGTCGGACAGGGTCCCGTGCGCGATGAGGACCGCGTCGAGCCCGCCCAGGGCCTCCTCGGCTTCCGCGAGCAAGGCCTCGTGGCGCGTGACGTCGTTCAGGTTGGCCCGGGCTGCGCCGATCACCTGGCCCTCGGACGCGCGGCACTTCAGGTCGTCCACGAGGGCCTGCAGTTTGTGCGGGTCACGCCCCACCAGGAACAGGTCGCGGCCGTCCGCCACGAAGCGCCTCGCGCACGCGCTCGCGATGGCCGAGGTCGCACCGAAGATGGCGATCTTTTTCATCGGTCACCTCAATCGGGGTCGCCCTGCCCTCCCGTGACCCGCCGCCAGAACGACGACGAGAAGCCCGGGTCCATGAAGCGCCGGAACGCCTCCCAGGCCGGGAACGCGGCGCGGAACATCTCGCCCGGCATCCGCGCGTCCTTGGACGGGTTCAGGGCCCCGCCCGCGGTCCGCACCACCGCGTCCAGGTCGTCGAACAGACGCAGGGTGCGCTCGCCGCGGTTCGCGAAGTCCAGGGCCAGGGTCGTCCCGGGCCGCGCGAAGGACAGCATCCCCGGGGGCTCGTGGTCCCCGAAGGTCTTGAGGACCGCGAGGAACGACCCCTCCCGCCGGCGCCGGATGATGTCGAGCAGGTCGCGCAGGCCGTCGAGGGCGGTCGCGGGCGGCAGCACGCACTGATACTGATAGAACCCGCGGGGCCCGTACGCGCGGTTCCAGTCGCCGACCCCGTCGAGCGGGTAGAAGAACGGGACGTGGTGCATGAGGCGGGGGCCGCTCCCCGAAGACAGATGATAATAGAAGAAATTGAACAGGCGGACCGTGACCGGGCGGATCAGCGAGAACGGCGGGGATTCCTGGAAGAA
Source organism: Anaeromyxobacter dehalogenans (assembly GCA_020722625.1). GTDB lineage: Bacteria > Myxococcota_A > UBA9042 > DTJE01 > DTJE01 > DYKK01. Next base: position 50 of record DYKK01000478.1, on the reverse strand, counting down.
CGTTTCGTCGAACCTTCCACCGGTCTATTCCGTTCGCTTTGTGAAGGCCT
>DYKK01000110.1 GCA_020722625.1 Anaeromyxobacter dehalogenans | reverse complement strand
CAGCCCCACCGTCGCGAGCCTCGTCCTCGACATCCCGGGACCTCTGGGTTCGAGATGGCGTCATTGTAACGGAAGCGGAAACGGGGAGGGGGCGCGAGGGCGCGGGTGACGCGCGCAGGGGATCGCGTCCCCAAGGGGGCGGAAACGTGGTCGCGTTCCCGAAATGTTATGGGGACACGCCTCCGCCTGTCGGGGAGTCGGGCGGGCCCTGGATCGGCCGGACCGAGGTCGGGTAGATGCCGAGGTTTCCGCCCGTGCCCACGAGCGCGCAGACCTGACCGCCGGAACAGGCGGGGGTGCACGTTCCCGCGGGCATGCACACGTCGGTCTGGCCCGCACCCATCTCGACGCAGACCTGACCGCTCGGGCACGACGAGTTCCACGGGCCGAACTTGCAGGCGTCTCCCGCCGTCTTGCAGACCGGGGCGCCGTCCAGGAAGCCGGCCGCCGTGGACTGGCCCCAGATGCTCTGCGCGCGCACGCCGCTCTGCGACGTGTCGTCGGTCCCGCCGTTGCCGAGCGCCGGCACCCAGCCGGTCACCCGGCAGCCGCGGCAGCACCCGCCCACGTCGCAGCAGAAGTGGACCTGGCAGTAGCCGGACAGGCAGTCCGTGGCCTCGTTGCACGCCCAGTCGTTCGGCTTCCTCGGCTGGCAGATCATCGGCTGCTGGTCCGAGGCCGGCGGGTGGTTGGCCAGGTCGAACTTGCACGACCACATCCCGTCGGGATAGACGCACTGCGGCTGGAGCAGCAGCTCGTCGGGCGCGCACAGGGGTTCGTCGCACCCGGTCAACGCCGGCGGCGGGTCGCAGTGGGCGTTCGGGTCGCAGCCCGCGTCGGCCGTGCACGTGGTCGGGCACGTGGGCGGGGTCTGGTCCTCCTGTCCGTTGCAGAAGATGGACACGTACCAGCCGCACTCGTTCGCGACCTTGTCGGATGTGCACCCACTGTCGTCCGGGACGTCGGTGCTCCCGCACGTGAAGGTCGCGTTGCAGACCGCCTCGACCCGGTGGCCCTGACAGGTCGTCTGGTCGTCACACACGCTCGCGGCCCAGTACCCGCCCGGCGGGTTCGGGGTCGGACAGACCATGCGGTTCGGACAGCCGTTCGGGTACTGTTGCGGGTCGCAGGAGCCGCCCAGGTCGATCGCGCAGCAGTCGCCCGCCAGGCAGCAGTACCCGTTCTGGCAGTGGCCGTCGAGCGAGTCGTCCGCGTAGTTCTTGCAGTCGCCGTCCTCGTTGCACGGGTACCCGTACGGCAGGTCGGCCTGGCACGTCGCGTTGCCCTCGGCCACGTCCGCGGCCGTGCAGTACGTGTTGACCTCCGTGCACACGTCGCAGTGGGCCACGTCGTCGCACAGGGCGTCGTTCTCGGCCCCCTGACCGTGGTCGTTGCACGAGGTCAGGCACTGCGGGTCCGGGGCCTGCCACACGTTCTGGCCGCCGCCCGTCACGGGGTAGGGCGACTGCGTGCACGCGCCGGGCGGGGCGTCGGGGTCCGGCGGGTTCGGGGCCGACGGGCAGAAGATCGGGATGTACAGGCCGCAGTTGTTCGCGAGCGTGCCCGCGCACGGGCAGTCATCGTCCACCAGGACCTGCCCGCACATGTGGTTCACGCACACCGGGTCCTTGCGTTCGCCCTCGCAGCCCGGTCCGTCCTTGCACGACGGCGACACCGTGTAGGTTCCCGGGCATTTCAGCGCCCCCGCCGGGTCGTTCGTCGGGCAGCAATCCCCGGCCTGGCAACAGTACCCGTTCTGGCAGTGGCCGCTTTGGCAGTCCGAGTTCTCGTCACACGCCCCGCCGTCCGAGAGGTCGTCCAGGCAGATCGAGTTCTGCGCGTCCTGCGGGTCCACGTCGCAGTGCGCGATCGGGTCGCACAGGGAGTCGTTCTCGCACTTCCCGTTCACGCACCGGGCGCTCTGGCCGCAGTCGGAGTGCTGCGTGCACGACGTCCCCGGTTGCAGGCACGAGGTCAGGCAAGTCGGGGCGGTCTGGGCCCCGGGCGGGAACGGTCCGTCGTCGCCGCAGGACTCGGAGATGTAGAGCCCGCACCGGTTCGACAGCACCGACGCGTCGCAGGCCACGTCGTCGTCCACGTAGGTTTTGGTGCAGACGTGGGCCACGCAGTTCGCGTCGTAGCGGTGCCCCTGGCAGGCGTTCAGGAAGTCGCCCTGGTCCGGCTCCGGGTCCGGGTCGCAGACCGGCACGTCCTTGTACTGGGCCGGGCAGACCGCGTTGGCCGAGACCCAGTCCGGGTCCTGCTTGATCGGGTTCGGGTCGCTCCCGTCCGGCGGTACCTGCCACTCGCCGCCCGGGCAGCAGTCGTTCGTGCCGTTGGGACCCGGGTTGCAGCAGTAGCCGTTGCGGCAGTGGCCGCTCAGGCAGTCGAGGTCCTGCGGCCCCAGCACCGGGTCCACGCACTCTTCGCCGTCGGCCAGCAGCGTGCGCACGCGGATCGAGAACGAGAACGGGCCGTAGTCGTAGGGGGTGCCGTTCGTGTCCACGCCGACGTAGTAGGTCCCCGGCGTCACGATCTGGCGGTCAATCACCTCGTCCGCCCCGCCGGCCCCCGCCGAGTTTGAGCACGCGACCGACCCGGTCGGGTCGCACGACCCGGCCACCGTCTCCTTCAAATAGAGGATCAGGTCCCGGTCCGGCTGCGGCAGGGTGATGGTCACGCGCTTCGGCACGGACAGCGAGAACTTGTACATCCGGTCCGGCCCCGGCGACGACCCGCACCCGGACATCGGGATGATGTTGACCGAGCACTCGGTCGTGCCCGAGAACGGCTGAGCCGGGTTGATGTCAATGCTCCCGATGTCAATCGCGTCCTCGCACCGGTGGCCCGGGTTCAGGTCCGGGGCGTTGCTGCCTCGGAACGTCAGGGACCACTGGTGCAGGAACCCGCCGTTCCCCGGGCCCGTGTCGCACACCCGGATGTACCAGTCCCCGGCGAGTTGCTCCCCGTTCAGGGAGCACATGGGCACGCCGGACGTGAGGATCTGCGGGTACGGCACCGGGAACGAGTAATCGAAGGTGTTGTAGAAGTTGTCCTCCGCGAAGCCGATGTGGTTCCAGACCGGGTGCGCGTACCCCTGCGGGTCAATGACCTCCACGGTCAGGTCCGCGAGGTACGTGTGGATCACCTCGGCCTTGACCAGGGCGTCCGCCACAAACTGATACGACGACGACACGGTCAGTTTGTGGGTCGTGCACCCGTTCGGGGTGTCCGGGGTGTTCTTCTCGCTGATGGGCCTGTCAATCACCCCGGAGAAGGCCTCCACGCACGTCCCGGGCACGGCCGGGTTTCCGGGCTGGCCGCAGGTCGGGTAGCACAGGCCCTGCCCGGCCCCGTTGATCCCGCCCACGCACGAGTCGAGGGTCCCACACGTGTTGTCGCCGGCATCGAAGGAGTGCTGGCCGCCGCACGGGCACGGCTGGTCGGCGTTGGGGCCGCACGTCTGGCAGTGCTCCCGTACCGTGTGGATGCAGGCCCCGGCGAGGCAGGTGTCGTCCGTGCAGAAGTTCCCCTCGTCGCTGCAAGGCGACCCGTCCGGGTCGGGGTCGTGGATGCACTCGTAGGAGCCCCAGCCGAGGTTCTGGCAGATGGCCGGGTTGCACTCCTCGCTCATCCACGAGCAGTCCACGTTGGAATCGAAGGCGCAGGTCCCGGCGGCGTCGCACTTGTCGATCGTGCACCCCAGGCCGTCGCGCTCGCACGCCGTGCCCACGGCCTTGGGCTGGGCCACGCAGGCGTCCGCAGCCTCGTCGCACACCCCGTCCAGGCACTTGTCGTCGAGGGCCGAGCAGTCCCGGGCCACCGCGGGCAGGCAGGTCCCGGTCTCGCAGTAGTCGCCCACCGTGCAGTAGAGCCCGTCCTCGCACGGGCTGAAGTTCGGGGCATTCTTCTCGACGCACGCGCCCGTCAGCGGGATGCACTGATAGACCTTGCACTCGGGCAGGGGCGGGTTGGTGGCGTCGCAGTCCACCGGGGGCGCGGACAGCTCGCAGAACCCGGTCCCGAGGTTGCAGTGTCCCAGGATCCCGTTGCACTTGTCCCCGTCGTCCACGCAGTCCGCGTCGCTCGTGCACGGGCAGGCCGGGACGGTCCCCTGCTGGCAGTCACCGTTCGCGTCGCAGTAGTCCCCGCCCAGGCACGGCTCGCCCGCGTCGCACGGCTCGCCGTTCGTCAAGGCCTGAGGCTTGCACGAGTCCAGGGCCTCGTCGCAGACCCCGACCACGCAGTTGCCGTCCAGGTACGAGCAGTCCCTGGCCGGACCGCCCGTGCAGGTCCCGGCCTGGCACGAGTCGTCCTCGGTGCAGTAGAGGCCGTCCTCGCACGCGGTCCCGTCCGCCTGGTCCTGCAACTCGCACTGGCCGTTCGCCGGGTTGCACTCGCGGACCTTGCAGGGGTTTCCGGTCGGCTGGCACTGCACCGCGGTGTGGGTGCAGGTCCCCTCGTCTCCATTCACGTCGCAGTCGTCAATCGTGCACGGGTTGGCGTCGTCGCAGTCCGACTTCTGGTAGCAGCCCGTGCGCAGCACATAGACCGAGTAGGCCTTCCAGGTCCCGGTGTCGCCGCCGAGGTTGTCGCTGACGGTCAGGGTCCAGTCCCCGTTCAGGGACAGCCCTTTGAACAGCGTCATGTCCCCCGGGCCGTCCGAGGGGTCGTACTCGAAGACCTTGTAGAAACCGTCGTCGCTGCCCCCGCTCAGGTAGTGCAGGAAGGCGCAGGTGGCGCCGCGGCAGAGTTTCGCGATGAGGTCCCCCGTGGCCGTGTGGTCCGTCACCACCTTGACCCACGCCTTGCGGACCACCCCGCTCTCGCCCGTCACGGACCGGGTCTTGGTCACGCCGGTCGGGTCCGCGTCGGGGATCGCGGTGGGCAAGCCGCTCGCCAGCGGCAAGGTCCGGCAGTCGGCCCCGTACACGGTCGCGTCGCAGATCGGCCGGCAGTGGCAGTTCGGAGGCCCGCTCACCGGGTCGCAGACCAGGTCGAGTCCGTCCGCGAGGCACACCTCGTCCGCAGGGCAGTCCGAGTGCCGCGCGCATCCGCACCCGGCGCCGGGCAGGGGTTCGTGCGTGCACAGGCCCGTGGCGGGGTCGCACCCGTCCAGGGTGCAGGGGTCCTGGTCGTCGCAGTCCGTCGGAGTCCAGACGCACTGGGCGCCCACGCACTGGTCGGTCGTGCACAGGTTCTGGTCGTTGCAGTCGCCCGGCCCGGAGCACGAGGGCGAATCGAACGAGGCGTAGAACCGGAAGCCCTGCAACTGGCCGTTGTAGATCAAGGGGTTCGTGTCCTCGGCCACGAGTTGCCAGTCCCCGACCAGGACCTTGCCGATGAAGTCGTCGAGGGTCTGGCCCGTCGCGACGGGCACCCCGATGTCGTACGTCTCGAAGATGTCCTGCTGCGCGTCCGCCGGGTTCGCCTCGCGCAGGATGACCGTGGTCCCGTCCGGGGCCTTCAGGCTCAGCCGGACGTCGCCGCGGTAGAAGTGGGCGGCGCCGGCCTTGACCTGGACGTCGCGCACGAGGCCCGGCTGCGTCACCGTGACCTTGGCCGCGACCGTGGTCGGGGTCGCCCCGAAGTTCTGCGGGACCTCCCCCGCGCCCGCCACGGCCTGGACGGGGCAGGGAGCCGTCCCGTCACACGCGATGTCCACGCAGTACCCCTTCGCGACGCTGCACGCCTGGTCGTCCCCGCACTGGCGGTCGTCGTCGCACGGGACGCAGCTGGGGATCGCGGCGTTGTCGCACACCCCGCCGGTGCACGAGTCCTCGGTGCAGACCTCGTAGTCCTCGCACTCCTCGACCTGGGCGCACGGCGGGTAGCCGTTTTCCAGGAAGTACAGGTACTTGCCCATCAGGTCGGCCGGGGTGTCCCCGCCGGGGCCGTTCTGGAGCCCGCCGAACAGGACCGACGACCCGATGGACCGGTACGACCCGGAGTCGTAGGTCACCGCAGTCGCGAACGTCAGGCCCCCCGCGTTGTGCTGGACCTCGCGCCCGCCCTCGCCCGGCGTGTGGGCAATCCGGTCGTTCCAGGCGTTGTACAGGGGGTTCTGGCTGTAAGCGACGTCCACGCCCCACACGAAGTTCCGCCCCGCGAGCGGCCCGTCCAGTTTCGACGCCCCGTCCGAGGTCCCGGTGACCTTGAGGTACGGGTGCAGGGCCGTGGCCGGCTGCGGGTAGCCCGTGTAGAAGAACTCGCCGCCCTCCAGGTACAGGCGTCCGCCCGCGTCCAGGTAGTCCTTCAGCAGGGTCGCCTCGGCGTCGGTCAACGCGTGGTAGCGGCCGTGGACGCCGAGCGTGGCGAAGATGCCGCTGTAGGGGGTGAGGTCCGGGATCGTGTCCAGCCGGGTGACGATCTGGGCCTTCCGGCCGGACGCGATGATGGCCGCCTTGATCGCGAGGGCCGACGGGTCGTTGAGCCCGAGCGGGGACCAGACCAGGTAGCCGTCGGGCAGCAAGAGGAGGATGTCGGCCTTGGCCAGGGACTCGAACGGGCTGTGCTTGGGCTTGTTCGAGAAGTCCCACTCGTCGAACGCGCGGATGCCGACCCGATAGACGCCGGCGTACGCCTCGTTGTTCTGGGGGTTGAGGTCCACCTGACACAGGAACCTCGCCTCGGCGCTTCCGCACGCCGCCTGCACCGAGGCCGCGTGCGCCGAGCACGAGTTCTGGCCGTTCATCGGGACGGCGGTCACGAACCCGGGCCTGTCCAGCGGTCCCCCGGCGTCGAGGTCGGCGTGGGGGAATCCGAAGTACTGGTACCCGCCCGCGTCCACGTCCCGATAGCAGACCTGGTACCGGTAATGGTCAGTCAAGGACATGGTCACGACCGGGAAGGCCCCCACGACCTCCTGAATCTTGGTGCTCGGGTCCACGTTCATCTTGGAACAACTGGCGTCGGTGCATCGCCACAACTGGACCTTCAACAGGTTGTTGGGCACGCCCGCCGCGACCTTCACGTCGTCGAAGCGCCACGAGTCCAGATAGACCGTGGAGTTCGTCTCGACCAGGAACCCGACCTGCAACTGCGTGGCGAACTTCAGGTCGTCCGGGATCGCGGCGTGGAAGATGTCGTACTCGATGTCCTGGTCCGAGGTCTGCTCCCACAGGACCGTGCCGTTCTCGTAATCGCCGTCCGCGGTGGCCACCACGCGCAGCGTGACGTTCTGCCCGGCCTGGTAGTGGTCGTAAGCCATGCGCCATTCCAGGTACACGGACTTCGTCGTGTTCCACGTGTCGATTTCCGCAGCCGAGCAGTCCACCAGCGGGGAGACGTTCACGCTCTTGACCAGGACCGTCGTCGGGTTCCAGGTGAACAGGACGTGCTTGTCCGGACCCAGGGTCCCCGTGTCGTCCACGAACCAGTTGTTCTTCGCGGTCGTCCCGTAATCGTGGATGGACCAGCCCACGGTCTGGAACGCGGTCGCGGCGTTGAAGGTCTCGACGTACGGGCAGGTCACCGCGCACAGGGGCTTGTACACGTGCTGGCACGCCTTGACGCCGAGGCCTGGGTCGTAGAGGCACTTCTCGTCGGTGCACGGGTTGCCGTCCTCGTGGTAGGTCGCGCACCAGGCGTGGCTCGGACAGCAGGTGTTCGGGTCCACCAGGTGGCGACAGGAACTCATGGTGCAGACGTCGTTGGTGCAGGGGTCGCCGTCGTCGCAGTCGCTGTCCTGGACGCAGCACCCCGGCTTGGCGTCGTGATAGCACTGGTTCGACCAGCACGAGTCGTACGTGCAAGGATTGCCGTCGTCGCAGTCCGCGTTCACGAGGCAGCAGGCGGGCTGCTGCTGGCCGGGCTGGCAGACGTTCGTCTGAAGGTCGCAGAAGTCCCCGCTCGTGCACGGGTTCTTGTCGTCGCACTGGGCGTCCGCGTACTGCTGCTTCTTCTCGGGCGGGTCCCAGGGCTGGCCCGTGGCCGGGTCGTTGTCCGGGGCCCAGCAGCACCCCGGGACCACGTTGTACGACGAGAATCGGCACGAATAGTTGAAACAATAATCATAGTTGCACGGATTCCCGTCCTGGCAGTCGGAGTTCTGGGTGCAGCAATTCGGGATGGGATTGTTCGAACACGTGTTGTTCTGGGTGTTGCACACGTCCTGCGTGCAGTACTTCCCGTCGTTGCAGTCCGCGTTCGCGTGGCAGCACCCGGACTTCCATTCGTGATGGCACGCCCCCGCCTCGCAGAGGTCGTAGGTGCAGATCTCGGTGTCGTCGCAATCCGGGGCCTCGACGACCTGCCAGACGTCCGTGTTCTTCGCACCGGGGGTGCCGTAGTCCCCGTCCCCGTACTGGACCAGGGACGGGCTGAAGTTCAGGCCCGCCCACGACGCCGGGTCGTCCGGGTTGCTGGGGAAGGCGATGCTCGCGTTGTCCAGGAACGGATGCCGCAAGGCGACGGACCGCCCGACCGGCGCGTGCTTCGAGGAGGTCGCGACCCACGCGATCCCGTCCACCGTGTTCTGGGCCGGGTCCACCACCTCGACCGTGTCGTCCGAGGAGTTCGCGAGGGAGAGGCCGGTGTACTGGTAGGCGCAGTTCGTGATCCCCCCGTTGAGCGAGGGGTTGGAGTTCCGGCACAGGACGGCGTACCCGCCCGGGGGGACCACCACCGACGCGGCCACCTGGTGGTCGGTCTGGCCGAAACTACGGAGCCACCAGTCCTTCAGGTCAATCGGGGTCGCGCCGGGGTTGTGGACCTCGAACCACTCCCCGTAGGTGTCCGCGACCGAGTTCGGGTCCACCATGACCTCGGTGATCACCACGGCCGGCGTGGGGGGGGTGCAGGGGGCGCCCTCCAGGGGGAAGGCGGCCGAGGACAGCGCGTCGGGGTTCACGAGGTCCGCGGGGACGTCCGTGCCGGGACCCGGGTCGGGCACGTCCACCCCGGTCCCCGGGTCGGTCCCGGGGTCGGTCTTGGGGTCTGAGCCGCCGGTTCCGGTGTCTCCCCCTCCGCCGCCGGAAGAGCCGCAGCCGGTGCCCATCATCGCCGCGAACACGCCTGCCAGGACGGACGTTCGCCAGGTAGGATGGAGTCTCATGGCGCCTCCTTGACCGCTGGTGACACTCCGATGCGCAATGTTTTCATACCCCTGCCCGGGGTCCTGGATCCCCCGCCCACGATTCCATCGTCTCTGCGAGCGGTTATGTCCTCCGACGGTCCAACCCCCTCCAGGATAATGGGTCGTCCACGTCAAGTCCAGCACCTTTCGTGCCAACCGAGATCCCGGACGGGCTCCGGAGGCAGGGACAGGGCGCAGTGGCAGGAGACAGGGACAGTGTCAGTGTCAGGGCCACGTTGGACGCGGGGGGCGGGGCACGACGACGAAGCCACGTTCACCGCGACCCCGGGTCCCGGATGCCGGATGGCAGGGGCAGTGGCAGGGACAGGGAACAGTGACAGAGACAGTGTCAGTGGCAGTGGCAGGACCACGTTGGACGCGATGAGCGGGGCGTGACGGCGGAACCCCGGCCAGCCAGAATCCGCCGTCAGATTTCACAACCCATTGAATCTATTGGCTTTGACGAGGATCCTCATTCACCACCATCTCACGGAAGCGGGTGTGCGACTTCAATCCGAAATCCGCAATCCGAAATCCTGATTCGCCGCCCTCGAGGCGGCGAATCAGGGGCACGCGAAACCGCTTGACGCGACCGCGTCGAAGGTGGTAATTGCTTGCGCCCTCGCGGGCGCGGACC
>DYKK01000477.1 GCA_020722625.1 Anaeromyxobacter dehalogenans | reverse complement strand
CCGCCTCGGCCAGTCGGCAACACGACCGCTGCTTGGCGAGGACAGCGAGGCGGCGTTCTCGAGGAGGTGATCGCGACTTGGACGAAAAGAACGATTCACCCACGGATCGCCTGGACCGCGGCGAGGCCATGGCCCTGATGGGGCGGCTGCTGGCGGGGGTCCCGGAGGACCGTCTGCCCCTCGTCGCCGCTCAGGCCGTCTGGGGGATGGGGCCGTGGTCGTCGCGGACCCCGTACGTGCGCGCCATGGCCGCGTGGGTGGCGGAGCGGTTCCGGGACGACCTGGCCCCCGTGCCGACGGCCCTGGTCACGGCGGCTTGCGGCCGGGCCTCGCTCGCGGACCGGAGGTTCCTCGAGGCGATCGAGGAGTGCGAGGCGGCCGTGGACCAGGCCGACCGCTGCGGAGATGGACGTGTGGTCTTCGCCTGCCGCGCGCTCCTCGCCCGTGCCCTGTTGCAAAACGGGGAGGTCGCCCGCGGCCTTCAGGTCCTCGGGGACGGGACCGGCGCGGACCTTCCGCCGGCCTTGCGGTCCGAGGTCCTGCTCGCGCTCGGGGTGGCGGACATCGTGCGGGGCGACCTTGGGCGGGCGGTCGAACGGTTCGCGGCAGGGGCTCTGGTCCCGGAGGGACTCGGGGAGGCACCCGGCACGACGGCACAGTGGCATCGGGTGATGGCCCAGGCCGGGAAGGCGCACGCCCTGGTCCGGCAGTCCCGGTTCGCGGACGCGGTCCCCCTCCTCGAGGCCGCGCTGGCGACCGCGCGGGCGAACGACGCCCACCGGGAAGTCGCGGACCTTCAGGTGATCCGCGCGGCCTGTGGGCTGGCCACCGGGGAGTGGGAACCCGGAAGGTTGACGGCGGCACTCCCCTCCGCGGGCCGCGCGGCCGGGGCCGCTTCGGGCGTGGATTTCGTGGTGGGCCTCCCCGCGGACCTCGCCGGCTGTAACGAGGCGTCGGAGGCGGCGAACCGCCTCGAAGAAGCCGCCGCCGAGCGGCTGGGGGTCCGGGACAGCGCCGGGTTTCTTGTCGCGGGAATCGCGTGTGCCGGGTTCCACGTGGAGGCCGGGGACCGCGCGTCCGTGGCCCGCGTGCTGGACCTGACCGGGCAGGCTGTGGACAATCTGGATTGGGACGACGCACGCGCGCCCCTCGAGGCCGCTCGGGTCGCCCTGGAGGTTTGACGATGGCGGACGAAGAGATCGAGACGGAAGGGATCGAGACGGACGGCGTCGTGGCCGCGCCGGCCAGACCCCCGGACGAGACCGCCGGCATCTGGATCGGCGTCCTGATGCTCCTGCTCGCGGTCCCGGTCACGGCGTGGGGGTACCTGAACGAGCCGGACCGCATGGCCTTCTGGCTGTTCGTGCCGCCCCTCGTGGCGAGCCTGGCCGCGGCGGTTCCCACGTTTCTCGTCAGCCGCGCGGCCAACCCGGGCTGGGTTCCGGGTTGGGGTCTCCCCGTGTCCCTGGTCGTGCTTCCC
>DYKK01000109.1 GCA_020722625.1 Anaeromyxobacter dehalogenans | reverse complement strand
GGCGTGCAAGCGTATCGACTGCCGGACGCGCAACAGTGCCTTCAACTCGCGGCGACATGCCGCGAGCGCAATGCAGGCCGTCATGGAAGGAGTCCATGCCGAGCACCTGGTCGTCTCCTTCAACAACGAGGGCTTCTTCACACGGAAGGAGATGGAAGGGATCCTCGCGCGACGCGGGGAAGTCCTTGTCATCGAGCAGGACTTCAAGCGGTACGTCGGCGCGCAGATCGGAATCTACAACCCGAGTGGCGAGAAGGTCGGCCAGGCCACCCACCTCCGGAACACGGAGTACCTGTACGTTGTGACACCTGACGCGGATCGCATCCGCGCGGCCGCCGCTACACCGAAATCCGCAATCCGAGATCCTGATTCGCCGCCGTCGAGGCGGTGAATCAGGGCTCACGCCTCCCCGTTGCCCCGCGACCAACAATGAACTACAGTTCGGTCCGGCGGGCTGCACGCCGGCCGTCCGCGCTGGGAACACCCAGGGAACGGGGCGATGAAATCTGCGGATTTGGTTCGAGTTCCCGAAGCGACCTACGGTCACGGCCTTCTTCGCGACCTCGGGGACGTCCTGCCCGACGCCACCCTCGTGACCATGGCCGCGCCCTACGAGCAGGTCCGCCACGACCTCCCCGCGGCCCCGGCCCACGTCCACTTCGTCGAGACGATGGAACAGGAAGCCCTGGACCGTGTCTGCGAAGGGCTCCCCGTGACCCCGGTCGTGGTCGGGCTCGGCGGCGGACTCGCGTGCGACATGGCGAAGTACGTCGCGTGGAAGTTCCGGCGCCGGCTCGTCCTGGTCCCCACCGTGGTCAGCGGGAACGCCTTCGTCACCCGGGCCGCGGCGGTCCGCGTGGGACGCCGGGTCCGGTACGTCGGAGAGGCATTCCCCGAGAGGCTGCTGATTGACTTCGACCTGATTGGAGCGGCGCCCGCGTATCTGAACCGATCCGGGGTCGGAGACCTGCTGTCCATCCACACCGCGCTGTGGGACTGGCGCTTCGCCCGCGAGCACTACGGCGAGGAATACCACGACGGACTCGCGCGCCAGGCCGCCGCGATCCTCGACCGCGTCGAGACGGACGCCCCGGACCTCCACGACGTGACCGAGACCGGAATCCGGACGCTCGTCGAGGGGTTCCGCGAGGAGGTCCGGCTGTGCGAGGTCTGGACGAGCTCGCGGCCCGAGGAGGGCTCGGAGCACTACCTGGCGTACTGCCTGGAGGCCCTGACCGGACGCCCTTACCTCCACGGGGCCCTGGTCACGCTGATGACCCTGATCACGTGCCGCTTCCAGGACCAGGACTGGTCGCGCCCGTTCTCGATCGCGGAGCGCGTCGCCGTCCCGTTCCGGCCCGCCGCGCTCGGCCTCTCGCGCGAGGACCTGGCCCGGACCCTCCAGGACATTCACGCCTTCGTGCACGCGGAGCGCCTCCCGCCCGGGGTCTTTCATCGCTCGCCGCTGAGCCGGGCCGAGGTCACGCGCGCGGTGGACTGGGCATTCAATCTGTAGAAGGGGTCCGGGGGCCGCCGAGAAGGGCCTCCCCGAGCGGGTAGTGGGGCCGGATGTCCACCGGGACGTCTCGCAGTCGGGCCAGGGCCCCGGCCACCTCGTCCGGCATCCCCCCGTACTCGGCCAAGAACCGCGTCGCGCCCTCGTGGTCGCCCTCGGCCTCGAGGGTCAACAGGGCTCGCGCCAGGTCCCGGATCGCGGCCGGAAATCGCGCCTCGTCCACGCCGAAGCGCCCGGTCGCCGGGTCGTGCGTGAAGGCCCCGGCCCGCCGCAGGAAGTTGAACTCCACGATGTTCGCCCGGCCGTGCGCCTCTTCAATCCCGAAGCGGACGGACCGGAAGATCCCGGCCAGATAGGTGGCCATCGTCCGTTCCAGCAGGTCCCGCGGGAAGACCCCGTGCTCGATCAGCCACAGGGTGCCGAAGATGCCCACGACATCCGCCTTGCACTCCTCGATGGCCGAATACGTCTCGCGCAGGGCCGCGTTCACCGTGGTCTTGGTCCCGTCCGGCCGGGCGATGATCCCCGGGCCGAGCCCGTGGCTCACCTCGTGCATCAGGATGTCGTTGAAGTACGCGTCGAAGTCCACGAACCGCATCAGGGCCGGGTCCAGGACCGTCCGCGCGATGGGGATCAGGCTCTCGCGGAACTTGGCCTGCCCCACGTTCTTCAGCAGCACCTTCTTCGACCCCTTGGCCGCCCGCACCCGCTCGTCGTTCGGGAGGTTGAAGGCCGTGGTCTGCACCCCGGCCCGCGTGTCGCCCGCGGTGAGGACCACCTGCACCACCGAGATGGGCGACGCGGCCCCGCGCGAGTAGTTCTTGTGGCGGTCGTCCACCGGCAGGTTCGCCTCGATCTCGTCGAGGAAGCGCGTCACCCGCGCGAGTTTCTCGCTCTCGGCGCGGTCACGCACGGTCACGAAGGCCTCGAAGGCGGCCTTGAGGTTGAACAGCCGGTCCTCATAGACCTCGTAGGGGCCGATGGTCACCTCGATGTCGGACGGCCCGCCGTCCGTCGCGGTCCCCAGGTCCATCCAGTTCATGTCGCTTTCGTAGTAATCATTCGACTCGAAGGCGTCCGCCCGGCTCGCCAGGAACCGGGCCAGGGCCGGGTCGCGCGTCGCGGACGCGGCGTCCCGCAACAGCCGCGCGGCCTCCGCCAGGTCTTCCCGATAGAACTCGGAATACGGGATCGCCCGCAACCGGCCGCCCTCATCGCGCCGGATCACCGTGAACGGGCTCTCGAAGGCCTCGCGATCCTCCGGGTGCGCACGCAGGTGGGCCTCGAACTCCTCGCGCGTCATGTCTGCGGGATAGAACGTCGCCCCGAGCGGCTTCGGCGGCGCGTCGAGGAACGGCTCGTGCCCGCGCAGCCGGTCGTACGGCCCGTAGTGGATCTCGACCAGGTCCCGCAGGACCCGTCCGCGGTCGTCGCGCGCGGACGCCAGTTCCTGCCGGATGCGCGGGCCGTCCGCGGACGCCTGCCTCCAGAACAGACGGTCCAGGACCATGGCGGCGCGCACGAGCGGCCGGAGCACGTCGAGGTCTTGCTCGCCCACCGCCTCGTCCGGCGCGATCTCCACGTCCACGAACTCCGCCCGTCTCGCCTCCAGGTCCGCAAGCGACGGCAGGACCTTGCCGGATTCCATCGCATCCTCCCTCGTCACACCGCCGGTCGTCGCGCACCCCGCGAGCCCCGCGACGACGCACACCCATGCCTGTTTCTTCATCGGTCACCTCCTGTCAGACCGCGCGCCGCAGCCGGAACCGCACGCAGGTCCCCTGCCCCGGCGCGGACTCGATCCCGCCCTCCCCGCCACACTCCTGCATCACCTGCTGCACGAAGGCCAGCCCCAGCCCCGTGCCCCTCGGCTTGGTCGTCGCGAACGGCTCGAACAGGCGACCCCGGAAGTCCTCGGGGATCCCCGGGCCCGAGTCCCGCACCGACACCTGGACCTTCTCGCCGAGGTCCACGACCTCGATCCCCAGCCGCCCCCCGTCCGGCATCGCCTCCACCGCGTTGCGCAGGACATTGACCAGGGCCTGCCGCAACTGGGCCTCGTCCGCCAGGACCTTCACGGGCCGGTCCGGGGCGTGCACCTCGACCGCGACCCCCGTTTCCGCGAACTCGCCGTCCATGAACGCGCGGGTGTCGCGCACCACCCGGCCCACGTCGCAGGGCGCCAGGACCCCGCGCGGCAACCTCCCGAACTTCAGGTATTCCCCGGTGATCTCGGCCAGGCGGTCCACCTCCCGCTGGATGGCGTCGAGCAGGGCCGTCACCTTCGGGTCGTCGCCCGCCGTGCCCCGGCCCAGCATCTCGCGCAGCAGGTCCAGGTTCAGGTCCACGGAGTTCAGCGGATTGCGGACCTCGTGGGCCACGACGGATGCCATCCTCCCCACGACGGCCAGTCTTTCGGCGCGCATCAGTTCATTGGTCTTGCGTTCCAGGTCGGCCCCGCGGGTCTTGAGGGCCGCCCCGAGCGCGGCGAGGGCCTCGGCGAGTTCGCGCAGTTCCCCGGCGTAGTCCTGCGGCCGCACGTCTTCCGCCTCGCCGGCCCCGAGCCGGCGCACCGCTGCGGTCAGGCGGCGCACCGGCTTGAGGGCCCGAAGCGTCAGCAACAGGACGACGAGCGCGACCACCAGGGCCGCGGCCGGCACCGCCACGAGCGCGTAGGAGATCTCCACGCGCCTGCGGAGCAGGTCCAGGTTCATGTCGCGCATCGCGGCGAGCACGCCGTGGCTCGCGCGCTGGAGGATCGCGCGGGCGAACCGGGCCATCCGGCGGGCCTCGGCCGCCAGGCGCCCCACCTCCTCCTCGTGGCCGGCGCCGTTCGCGGTCCCCAGCCGTTCGAGCACGGCATCGAAGGCCTCCGCGTTCGTGCGGGGGGGGCGCGGCAGGTCCCCGAGCACGCGGCTCCTGAGCACCCGCCCCACCAGCCGGTCCCCATCCTTCCAGTCGCGGAGTTCCGCCGCGGCCCGCGCCAGCCGCTCCCCCGTCTCGGTGGACATCCCCTCGCCCGCGGCCACCCGGTCGAGGACCTCCGCGTCCTGGGCCACCCGTTCGAAGAGCCTCAGGCGCCGCACGAGGTCCTGGGCGCGCACGACCGTGGCGCGCCCCGCCAGCAGCCCCTCGATCTCCTTCAGCTCCACGACAAGGTTCCGCAGGTCGTCCCCCGCGGGTTCCATCTCGTCCTTCAGCACCGACAGGCGGTCGAACAGCGCGTCCGCCGCAAAGACCAGGTAGCCCACGGCCCCGCCGAACACCACCATCTGCGCCGCGAGCCCGACCGTGACCCGGGCTGAAAGGGACAACCTCATCGGGGGGGATTATAGCCGCCACCACGTCCCGGAATTGTGGTTTGATCGAAACAGAGCGTCTGCTATCCTTCGGGCCGACCTTGAAGGAGCGGGACATGCGCCGGTCGTTCGCCTGGTGGGGGGCCCTGATCGTCCTGGCGTGTCCATGGGGACCCCTCGCCGTCGCCTCCGAGGGAACCACGGAATCCCAGGCCGTGATCCGCTTTCATCGTCTCGTCCTCAACCTCGGGGGCGAGATGCGCCTGGTCGCGCTGCGCCTCGACGCCATCCCCGTGGCCACCGTCGATCCCGGGGTGGCCGACCGTGTCCCGACGGAGGAGTCGCTCGCGGCCCGCCTCCGCTGGCGCCCGTCCCTGACGTGGCGGGTCCCGTCGCGCGTCGTGCCCGTCGTCGCGGTCCTGACCGAGGTGGACCTCCTCGACGGCATGGCCTTCGCCGGGCCGGACCGGGAGGTCCTCGCGCCATCCCGCGCCTCTCGCGTGCGCCAGGACCTGTTCGAGGCGGCCAACCTCCGCCTGAACGCCGCGTACCTGCTGGTTCATTCGCCCTACTTCACGTTCCTGGGGGGGCGCCAGAAGTCGCACGCGGGGCTCGGGATGGTGGCGAACGACGGCAACGACCGCCCCGAGGATGTGGGCGTGCGCCGGCTCGGGGACATCGTGGACCGCGCGCTGATTTCCGTGCGGCCCGTGCGTCTCTTTTCGGACGCCCCGTCCGCGGGCGCCCTGTCGGTGGCGGCCGGCTTCGACCACGTGGAGCGCGACCTCTTCGCGGACCGGGACCGCGACGACCGCGCATACCAGGCCCTTGCGGTCGTCCAGTACGAGCCCCCGATCGGCCGCATCGGGGCCACGTACCTGCACCGCTGGCAGCGAAACTCCCTCGGGGACCGGACGCGCTTCCACCTCGTGGACGTGTTCGCGGACCTCGCGTTGAAGGCCGGGGACGTGACTTTCGGCGTGGCCGGCGAGTGGGCCCTCGCCCGCGGGTTCACCGAGGTCCCCCGCTCGCTCCAGAACCCGGACCGGGTGGACGTGGCCTCCTCGGGCATGGTCCTGCGGGCCTCGCTGTCCCACCCCCTGGGACGGGTCGTGATCGAGGCCGGACGCGCGAGCGGGGACGCGGACCCTTACGACGGCACGTACGCGGCCTTCACGATGAACCCCGACTACCGCGTCGGCCTGATCCTGTTCCACGAGGTCCTCAAGGCCACGTCCGCGGTCTCGGCCTGGAACGGGTCTCGCACGTGGTTCCAGGGGCAGCCCCCCCGGGGTCTTCAGGCCCTCCCCACGGACGGAGGGGTCCAGAACGCGGTCTATGCGAACCCCCGCGTGACCCTCACGGTCATCCCGCACCTCGAGCTGCTGGTGGGCCTCCTGGTCGCGAGGGCCGACACGCCGCTCGTGGACCCGTTCTGGCTGAACGTCGCGGGCCGGACCGGCGGTAGCGGGTGCGCGGTGCCCGGCGGCCAGGCCCCGGGACCCCGGTGCGGTCCCGCCTCCCGCGACCTCGGGTACGAGGTGGACCTCGCGGCCCGGGGGCGGTTCCGCCTGGGACCGACGGGGCTGCTCGCCGCGGTGGAGTATGGCTACTTCCGGCCCGGCGCGGCCTTCGCGGACGCCCAAGGGGACTTACCGTCCGGCATCCATCTGGTCCAGGGGCGCGTGCACGTCACCTGGTAGGCGGGACGGCCGGGATGCGACCCGATGGAGGAGGGACTTCTGATGAGAAACCGCGCGGCTTGTCGTTTGTTCGCAGGACTGTTGCTCGCCGGGTGGATCCCCTCGTGCGTGGAATCGGGGCCCCTCCCCGAGGCGCTCGCGCCCTCCGCGCCGAGGCCGCAGGACGGCGCCGGCCCCGCGGTGGTCTTCGACCCCCTGCGCCTGCCCGACCCGGAGGTCCCGTTCCCGAGCGACTTCGCGTGCGCCTACGACCCTGCGAGCCCGACCCTCTGCCGGCCCAACCTCGCCACGGCCATGACCACCGAGGTCGAGTCGCGCGTCAAGCGCCACCTGGACCGCCTGACCGGGTTCTCGACGGATGGGCCGATCTCGGTGTCCTTCGAAGGACCGCTGGACCTGGCCTCGGTCTCGGAGGCCACGGTCCTGGTGCTGAAGGTCCCCGCGGACCCCGACGAGGCCGCCCGCGTCGCCCCGGTCCCCCTCGACCTCGGGGAGGGGGCGTTCCCCATGAACCAGGGTCCCATCGCCTTCTACCCCAACGACCCGTTCGCCGCGGGCGACAACCTCGCGTTCCCCCCGGACAACGCCGCGGACGCCGACGGCGACGGCGATCCCGAGTACCTCTGGCACTACGAGGTTTCCACGAACACCCTCCTGATCCGCCCCCTCCTCCCCCTGGACGAGCGCTCGAAGTACGCGGTCGTCCTGACCCGGGGGCTGCGCGGTTTCGCGCCGGACGGCCAGGGCTACGGGGCCGTGCAGAGCCCCTTCTGGGGCGTCAACCATCCCTCCCAGACCCGCGACTTGAAGCGCCTGCTCCCCGTGCTGGACCGCCTGGGCCTCGCGCCCGACGACATCGCCTTCTCGTGGACCTTCACGACCCAGGACGTCACGGGCACGGTCCGCGCGATCCGCGAGGGCCTGTACGGGCGCGGGGTGCTCGGGTGGCTGGATGCGGAGGTCTCGCGCCGCTTTCTGTCCTTCGACGACTCCGGCATCCCCTTCGATGGCTCCGGGACCAAGGAGGGGCTCCCCCTGGACCCGCAGGACAACATCGTGATCGTGCAGGCGGAGTTCCTGGACGGGATCGTGAACCTCATCGCGCCCCTCCTCGACGCGAGCGCCGCCTTCGATTTCTCGTTCGTGGACTACTTCGCCTTCGGGTGGATGGAGTCGCCGGACTTCCAGGCCACGCCGGACCGGGTCTTCGATGTGGACCTCGCGACCGGACGCGCGACGTGGGCGAAGGCAAAGGTCCCCATCATGGTCGCGGTGCCCAAGGTGCAGCCCGGGAAGCACGAGCCGCCGTTCCCCGTGGTCCTGTACGCGCACGGGAACGGGTCCTCGCGCATGGAGGGGGTCCTGTTGTCGAACGCCCTGGCGCGCTACGGCCTGGCCGTGGTCTCGATGGACGAGGTCGGCTACGGCCCGCTCGCTCCTGACATCCCCGACCTCATGAAGGAACTCGGGATTGACCTCGAGGACGACCCCAACAACCCCCTGGCCCTGTTCATGGCCTACCAGGTCGCGGACATCCTGCTCGAGGACGGCCAGGAAGCGGTCCAGGGCCTGGACTTCTGGGAAATCTTCGACCTGCTGGACGATATCGGATTCTTCCAGGAGCTCCTGGTCCACGGCCGGGCCATGGACCACAACCACGACGGCCGGCTCTACAACGGCGAGGGGTTCTTCGTCCCCTTCCCCTTCGAGCAGCGCGACGTGTTCCGCCAGATGCAGGTGGACTACATCACCCTGGTCCGCCTGCTGCGGTCCCTGTCGCAGGACCAGGTTCCGCCCGCCGTGGCCGACCCGCGCTCGCGGACGGCCGAGGACCTGATGCCCAACCTGGTCGCCGGGGACCTGAACGCGGACGGCGTCCTGGACATCGGGGGCCCCGACGTCCCCTTCTACATGGCGGGCACGAGCCTCGGCGGGATCGTGACGGTCCTCGTGACGGGCGTCGAGCCCGAGATCACGGCCGCGGCGCCCCTGGTCGGGGGCGCGGGCCTCGTGGACGTGTTCGCGCGCAGCCGCCTGCGGGGCTTCTTCGATGAGGCGTTCTACTTCGTCATGGGTCCGATCCTGGCGTCGTGCCCGGCCGAGGACGGCCTGCACCTGACGTTCAACGCCACGGCCGGCGAGGGCTTCGCGCAGAACTCGTCGCGGTTCACCTGCCGGCCGGAGCGGTTGACGGATGCGACCGTGCACCTGCTGCCGCCGGGCCTGGGCCGCCTCCAGGTCGAGGTGCGCAACCTCCACAGCGGGGACGAGGCCGTCACCGTTTCGGACGAGGACGGGGGCTTCGCGGTGGCCGTTCCGTCGGACATCGGGGACGAGTGGCGCGTCCGCGTGACCACCGCCGAGGGGGAGGCCGTCGAGGAGTTCGTCGTCTCGTCCCCCTTCGAGGGCCTGGGCCTGACCCGCAACACCCCGAGGTTCCGCCGCAACGTCGGGGTCTTCCAGGCGGTCATGGACCCCGCGGACCCCGCGAACTGGGCGCCCTTCCTCTTGAGACGCCCCCCGGACGGCCGGCCCCGCAACATCCTGCAGTCCGCGGTGATCGCGGACTCGACCATCCCGTGCGGGGCGCAGTTGTCCATGGCGCGCATTCTCGGTCTCCTGGGGCTCGACGACGTCACCATGCGCGCTGTCAACCGGAAGTTCATCGAGCACGGGATCCCGCACGGCGAGGACTGGGACGTGGACGACCTGGGCCGCGACAACGGCGGCTTCGGGCCCCTGCCGGCGGTGCAGACCGCGACGGGACAATCCGCGGTCCGCTTCGCGAACGTGCACGGGTACCACGAGTACATGGCCGTCCCCAACCCGGCCTCCCCCTTCGACTGGGCCCAGTACACGCACAACATGATCGCCCTGTTCCTGCACAGCGGCGGCACGCGAATCGAGGACTCCCTCTGCATCGAATCCAACGATTGCCCCTGCGTGGTGGACCCGGACCTGCCGTGCGAGTAAGAGTGTCAGGGCCGCGTTGGGAGGCCGCTGAAGAACACAGACACGCAGAGGCCGCCTGAGCCGTCGCGACGCATCCGAAACCGTCCCCTGCCTTGGCTTGTCGTCTCAACGAAACATCACCCCTCCTCCGAGCCAGCGGCTGAGCGCGCCAGCGCTCTACCGCCGCCTCCCGATTGAGGCGCGCCAACTCCGCTGCCACCTCCCAGAACCGCGGTCACCCCTTCATGCCAGCCCCGGCCCAGAGTCTTTCACCGGCCTCCATTGCAGCGGTTCTCAGCGTATCGAAAAAAA
>DYKK01000108.1 GCA_020722625.1 Anaeromyxobacter dehalogenans | reverse complement strand
ACCGTGATGGGTGACCGGGGGAGAACAGGTTCAGGGGACAGGTTCAGGGGGCAGGTTCAGGAACAGTGTCAGGGGGCAGTGACAGTGTCAGTGTCAGTGTCAGTGACAGGACCACGTCGGACGCGGGGCCGGGGCGCCGCGGCGGATCCAGCGGCCTCTGCGTGTCTTTTTTTTCAGCAGCCTCTTTCGAGATGCGAGGGGCCGGGTGGGTCGGTTACACTTCCCGATGGGTGTCCCGGGCCGGAGTCGAGATGGACCGGTATCGCAGGCAGGCGGCGCTCCCGGAGATTGGCAACGAAGGACAGCGTCGCATCGTGGCCGCGCACGTGGTGGTCATGGGGTGCGGGGCGCTCGGAACCCTGAACGCGGCCTTGCTGGCCCGGGCCGGGGTGGGGCGGCTGACCGTCGTGGACCGGGACGTCGTGCAGGTGGACAACCTGCACCGGCAGGTCCTCTACGACGAGGCGGACGCGGAGGCGGGACTCCCCAAGGCCGAGGCCGCGGCCGCGGCCCTGCGGCGGGCGAACTCCGACATCGTGGTCCGCGCGGTCGTGGCGGACGTGGACCGGCACAACGTCCTGGACCTGGTCCGGGGCGCGGACGCGGTCGTGGACGGGGCGGACAACTTCGAGTTGCGCGCCCTGGTCAACGAGGCGTGCGTGCGCGAGGGCGTCGCGTTCGTGCACGGGGCCGTGCTCGGGACCTACGGGGTGCAGGCGACGGTCCTGCCGGGCCGGACCCCGTGCCTCGCGTGCTGGATGCCGGACCTGCCCGAGCCCGGGACCCTGCCCACGTGCGAGACGGCCGGGGTGCTCGGGCCCGTGGTGGCGATGGTCGCGGCGATCCAGGCCACGGAGGTCCTGAAGGTCCTCGTCGGCCGTCTGGAGCGCGTCCGGCCGACGCTGTTGTCCGTGGACCCGTGGACCGGCGAGAGGGCGGAGGTCCACGCCTCCCGGTCTCCGGACTGCCGGGTCTGCGGGCGGGGGCAATTCGATTTCCTGGAGGGACGGCTCGGGGCGCGGTCCGAGGTCCTGTGCGGGCGCGAGGCGGTTCAGGTCCGCCTGGAGGGTCCGGCCCCGCGCCTGGACGAGGTCGCGGCTCGCCTGGACCCGTCGTCGCGCCCGCGCCTGAACCCTTCCATGCTGCGCTTCGAGGCCGAGGGCCTGGAGGTGACGCTGTTCCCGGACGGGCGCGCCATCGTGCGGGGCACGCCCGACCCATCCGCGGCCCGGGCCGTCCTGGCACGCTGGGTGGGGATGTAGGGCGTTTTGTGGCATACTCCGCGCGAGTCGTGGGAGAGCAGGCCCATGGGCGACAAGGGCGGCAAACAACGGCTCGAACGCATCCGCAACATCGGGATCATCGCGCACATTGACGCCGGCAAGACGACCGTGACGGAACGGGTCCTCTACGTCACGGGCCGCACCTACAAGATGGGCGAGGTCCACGACGGCGAGGCCGTGATGGACTACCTCGTCCAGGAGCAGGAGCGCGGCATCACGATCACGAGCGCGGTCACGTCGTTTTCGTGGCGCAACACGGAAATCCACCTGATTGACACGCCGGGGCACGTGGACTTCACGGTCGAGGTCGAGCGCTGCCTGCGCGTCCTGGACGGGGCCGTGGTCGTCTTCGATGGGGTGCACGGCGTCGAGCCTCAGTCCGAGACGGTCTGGCACCAGGCGGACCGGTACCGGGTCCCGCGGATCGCCTTCATCAACAAGATGGACCGGGTGGGCGCGGACTTCGAGGCGTCGCTCCACTCGATGCGATCCCGGTTCTCGCAGAAGGTGGTCCCGATCCAGTGGCCCGTGGGGGCGGAGTCGTCCTTCGCGGGCGTGGTGGACCTCCTGCGCCTGCGGACCCTTCGATGGACGGGGGACGACCCGCGCGAGACCGCGGTCGAGGACGGCGTCCCGGCGGACCTCAAGGACGCGGTCTCGGCCGCGCGCGAGGACCTCGTCTCGGGAGTCGCGGAACTCGACGATGCCCTGGCCGACCGGTACCTCGCGGGCGAGTCCCTCGGGCCTGACGACCTCGCGCCCGCGATCCGCCGCCTGGCCCTTCAGGGCCGACTGGTCCCGGTCCTGTGCGGGTCGGCCCTCCGCAACAAGGGGATCCCGCCGATCCTGGACGCGGTCGTGGACTTCCTCCCGGCGCCCTCCGAGGTCGAACCCATCCGCGGCGTGCACCCGAAGACGGGCGCCCCGGAGGTGCGGCCCCATGACCCGAGCGGCCCCCTGTGCGCGCTTGCCTTCAAGGTCCAGGTTCTCGAGGAGGGCCGGCGCATGACGTACCTCCGGCTGTACTCGGGCCGGTTCGACGAGAAGGCGGAGGTCTTCAACGCGACACGCGGGGTGCGCGAGAAGGTCTCGCGCATCTTCTGGATGCACGCCAAGGAGCGCAAGCGCGTCGAGGTCGCGCAGGCCGGCGAGATCGTGGGGGTGCTCGGGCTCAAGGCGACCGGGACGGGCGACACCCTGTGCGACCCGGCGCATCCCGTGGTCCTGGAGCCCATCGGGGCCTACGATCCCGTGATCAGCGTGGCCATCGAGCCGGAGTCGCGCGCCGACAAGGAGCGCCTGGACCAGACGCTCCAGCGCATCGCCGACGAGGACCCGACCTTCCGGGTGCGCGAGGACCCGGAAACGGGGCAGACGGTGATGTCCGGCATGGGGGAACTGCACCTCGACGTCGTGGCGGACCGCGTCCGGCGGGACTTCGGGGTCCCCGTGCGCACGGGCCGGCCCCAGGTGGTCTATGCCGAGACCGTGACCCGCCCGGCCGAGGCCGCGGGCGCCTGCGAGATCCAGGCCGAGGACGCGAAGGTCTTCGTGCGCCTCGTCCTGTCGGTCGAGCCCGCGGAACGGGGGGCCGGGGCCTCGTGCGAGGTCGCGCCGGGGGTGGTCGCGCCGGCGGCCCTGCTCGACGCCGCGCGCGCCGGGGTCCTGGAATCCTTGCGCGGCGGGGTTCTGCACGGATGGCCCCTGACGGACGTGCGGGCCGTCGTGAAGGCCCTGGAGCAGCGCGAGGGGTTCGCCTGCGACGAGACCGCGGTGAAGATCGCGGCCATGAACGCGGTGAAGAACGCCTGCGAGGCCGCGGGCGCCGCGCGCATGGCCCCGATCGGCGCCATCGAGGTCATCTGCCCGGCGGAGTTCATGGGCGAGGTCCTGGGCAGCCTCCAGGCGCGGCACGGGGTGATCGAGGCCCTCGAGGACCGCGACGTCATCAAGGTCATCCGGGCCACGGCCCCCATCGAGCGGATGTTCGGCTACGCGACCGAACTGCGGTCGCTGACCCAGGGCCGCGGGACGTTCTCGATGCGGTTCGCGCGGTACGACGTCGAGTGACTCGCCTTGACGCATCGGGAGTGCGTCGTCTAGGATGCGGCCTCGGGGTTGAAACTCCGGGAGGGGTGTCATGCGATCCATGGTCGCGGCACTGGCCGTCCTCGCGCTTCCCGCCTGCAACACGGCCCGCTTCGTGGCGGACAAGTCGCCCCCGATGCTGGACGACCAGTCCCGCGCGTTCTACCGCGAGACGTCGCTCCGGCACGCTCGCGAGGCCGCCCCGGCCATGCTCAAGATGCTGGACGGGTTCATCGTGTCGTCCCCCGACAACCCCGAACTCCTGACCCGGGGGGCGCAGCAGTACTGCGGGTTCGCCCTGATCCTGATCGAGGACGAGGACCCGGAATGGGCCACGGTGCTCTACCGGCGGGGATACGGATACGCGATCCGCGCGCTGCGACCCAGGGTCGAGGGGTTCGACGCCCTGGTGAACGGCCCCGTGGACGCCCTCGAAACGGCCCTGCGCAGACTGGACCGCTCCGACACGGCCCCGGTGTTCTGGGCCGCGGCGTGCCTCGCCGGCTTCATCGCCGTCAACCTGGACGACCCGGGGGCCATGGCCGAGGTCCCGCGCATGCTCGCCTTCGCCCGCGCGGCGGAGTCCCTCGATGACACTTACTTTTACGCGGGTCCGCACCTGTTGCTCGGGACCTACTACGGCAGCGTGGGCGAGGCCCTGGGCGGGAACCCCTCCGAGAGCCGCCGCCACTTCGACCGCCTCTTCGAGGTCACCGGCGGGAAGTTCTTGCTGGGCAAGGTTTTCTACGCGAAGTCCACCGTGGTTCAGCAGCAGAACCGCGACCTGTTCGTGCGGACCCTCGAGGAGGTGCGTGACGCCCCGGCGAACCTCGATCCGGACCTGGCGTTGCCGAACCAGGCGGCCCGGCGGAAGGCCCTGGGGCTTCTGGAGCGGGTGGACGAGTTGTTTCCGTGACGCGAAAACGGGAGGGAGCGATGACGACACGGGCATGGATGTGGACGGCGACGCTGGTGGCCCTGGCGGTCCCGGCGCGCGCCGCGCGGGCCGACGACCCGGTGGTCCTGAAGGTCGCGACCGTGGCGCCGGAGGGCTCGGTCTGGCTCAAGGTCATGCGCCGGATGGCGGGCGAGATCAAGAAGGAGACCGGAGGCCGCCTCGAGGTCAAGTTCTTCGCCGGGGGCGTCCTCGGGGACGACAAGGTGGTGCTCGACAAGATGCGCTTTGGCCAGGTCCATGCCGCGGGCCTGACCGGCGTCGGGCTCGGGGAACTGGTCCCCGAGGTCCGGGTGATGGAACTGCCGTTTCAGTACACGTCGTACAAGCAGGTGGACTGCGTGCTCGATGCCTTCCGCGACGAGTTCGCCAGGAAGTTTGAAGAGAAAGGGTTTGTGCTCCTCGGCTGGTCGGACCAGGGCTTCGTGTATGTCTTTTCGAAGAACCGCATCCAAAGCCCCACGGACATGAAGGGGGCGAAGCCCTGGGTCTGGGAGGCGGACGTCCTCGCCAAGGCCGTGTTCAAGGCCCTCGGGCTGAACCCGGTCCCGCTCGCGCTCCAGGACGTGTTCACGTCGCTGCAGACCGGCCTGGTGGATACCGTCTATATCTCGCCGGTCGCGGCGATCGCGCTCCAGTGGTACACGAAGGTCTCGTTCATGGTGGACATGCCCATCGCGGACGGGTCCGGGGCCATCGTGATCGCCAAGGCGGCCTTCGACCGCCTGCCCGCGGACCTCCAGGCGATCCTGCGGGACAAGGTGCCGAAGTACGCGAAAAAACTCTCGCAGGCGACCCGGCAACTCAACGACCGGTCCGTCCAGGTCCTGACCGAGAAGGGCCTGACCGTCCTGAAGCCGGACCCGGCCCAGGTCGCGGGGTTCCAGGCCCGGGGGGTCGAGGCGGCCCGCTCCCTCGTGGGTCAGTTGTACCCGGCCGCGCTCCTGGACCGCGTCCTGAAGCGGATCCAGCAGTGCCGTTGAATCCCCGGCAGAAGGGCGAGCCGTGAGGCGGTGGGTGAGCGCCGTGGACCGGGGAGTGGCCCGGGTCGAGACCGCGGCCCTCGTGTGCGTGGTCGCGGCCCTCCTCGTGATCGCCGTCGTGCAGGTGGTCCTGAAGTTGTGCGGGGCGGGCCTCCAGTGGATGGAGATGATCGGCCGCTGGCTGGTCCTGTGGGTCGGGTTCCTGGGCGGGGCCGTGGCGAGCCACCAGGGACGGCACATCACGATTGACGTGCTGTCGAGGTTCGCCCGGGGAACGACGCGGCGCGTCCTCGGGGTCGTCGTGAACGCCGTGGGCGCCGCCCTGAGCGTGCTCCTGCTGGCGATCTCGCTGTCGTACCTCGGGCAGAAGGTCTCGGACGGGGCGGTCGCCTTCTCGGTGGGCCGGGCCGAGATTCCCGAGTGGTGGATGGCCTCGGTGGTCCCGGCCGGGCTCGTCCTGATGGCCTGGCACTTCGCGGTGCAGGCCCTGCTGTCGGGGACCTCGGCGCCGGACAAGGGCGAACCGGCCGAGACGGCGGGCGGGACGGAAGGGGGGACATGAACTTCCTCATCGCCCAGGGACTCGTGATCCTTCTCGCCCTCGCGGGCCTTCCGCTGTTCCTCGTGCTCGGGGCCCTCGCCCTCCTGGGATACCTGTCCTCGGGCCAGAGCCTCGAACTCTTCTACGCGGCCAACATCCGACCCGTTGCCACGAACCCCATCTTCCTGGCGATCCCCCTGTTCACCCTGGCGGGCTACCTGATGGCCGAGAGCGGCGCCCCGAACCGCATCGTGCGCCTGTCGCGCGCCGCCGTGGGGTGGATGCCCGGGGGGCTCGCGGTCGTGGCCCTGGTCGCCTGCGCGGGCTTCACGGCCTTCACGGGCGCCTCCGGGGTCACCATCGTGGCGCTCGGCGGCCTGCTGATGCCCGCGCTCCTCAAGGACGGGTATCCCGAGCGCTTCACCCTGGGGCTGTTGACCACGGGGGGGAGCCGCGGCCTCCTGTTCCCGCCGAGCCTGCCCCTGATCGTCTATGCGATGATCGCCGGGCTCGCGATGGAGGGCGCCTCCCAGTGGCGGGCCGAACCCGGCCCCGGGACCGAGCCGACCGCGCAGTCCGCGGCGTCGCCCGAGGCGCCGGCGCGCGGGGACGTCGAGAAGGCCCTCGACGACGAGATGGACCGCCTGCTGGACGAGGGGGACGGGGAGCCGGGGCCCGCGGTCGACGACGACCTCGGGGTGGACATCGAGGCCGAGGTCGCGGCGATCCGGT
Organism: Anaeromyxobacter dehalogenans; assembly: GCA_020722625.1. Taxonomy (GTDB): domain Bacteria; phylum Myxococcota_A; class UBA9042; order DTJE01; family DTJE01; genus DYKK01. The sequence continues at coordinate 3,224 of DYKK01000108.1, read as the reverse complement.
CCGGCGCCGGGCCGTCCGGGTCCGGGGCCGACTCCGGGGCCGAGCGCGCGACCGTCGCGGGGCCGGCGGCCGCCCCGACCCAGGTCTCGGTGGACCGCCTCTTCGTGGCCGGGGCCTTGCCGGGTGCCTTCGCCCTCCTCCTGGTGGCCGTGTATTCGATCGTCGTCGGGGTCCGCCACCGGGTCCCGCGTGCACCCTTCGCCTGGCCGGAACTGGGCCGGGCCTTGTGGGCCTCGGCCTGGGAGATTCCGATCCCCCTCATCATCGTCGTGGGGATCTACGGCGGATTCTTCACGGCCATGGACGCGGCCGCCATCGTCGCGGCGTACGTCTTCGTCGTCGAGGTCCTCGTCTATCGCGACATCCGCCCGGGGCAGCTCCCGCGCATCTTCCGCGAGAGCATGGTCCTGGTCGGGGGGATCCTCCTGATCCTGATGTCCGCCCTGGCCCTGACCAACTGGTTCATTGACCGTGAGGTCCCGCAGCGCCTCTTCGCCCTGATCCGCGATTCGATCACGAGTCCCTTCACATTCCTACTAATACTGAACGTATTTTTGCTGATTGTTGGCTGTCTGATGGACATCTTCTCGGCCATCCTGGTCGTGGTGCCCATCATCACGCCGATCGCGCTCCACTACGGGATTGACCCGGTCCACCTGGGCATCGTGTTCCTGACGAACCTCGAGATGGGCTTCTCGACCCCGCCCGTCGGGGTCAACCTCTTCGTCGGGTCCCTGGCCTTCCGCCGGCCCGTCGTGGTCCTCTATCGGGCCGCGTTGCCGTACCTGGCCCTGAGCCTCGTCGCCCTCCTCGCCATCACGTACTGGCCGGACCTGTCCCTGTTCCTGGTGCGCCTCACCGGGGTCGAGTGATCAGAACTTGAGGGGGCTCTGGGTCACCTGGCTCGTCAGGCGCCCGCGGATCTGCTCCGCGGCCTCGATCGCCGCCTGCTTGACCTCCTCGGAGCGGTCGGCCACCAGGTCCCCGAGCACCGCGAGGCTGCGCCCCGTCCCGAGGGCCCCGAGCGCCCGGATCGCGAGGACCAGCAACTCGACGGGCTTCGGTCGCACCCCGAACCGGCCGGGGAGGCGCGCCCTCCACGGCGGCGGGTGAACGGCCTCGAGCAGGGTCCCCTCGAGGTCCGGGGTCTCGGGCATCAGCTGGTGCTCGTACTGGGCGAGGGCCGTGAGACAGGCGGTCTGAAGGGCGGCGTCCGGCTCCTCCTCGGCCCGGGTCCTCAGGCGGACCGCCTCGTACACCCGACTGAGGAACGCGGGGGCCGTGCTGCGGATCCCGCCGAGGTGGTGGATCGCCTTGCGCACCACGACCGGGCTTTCGTCGTCCAGGAACGGGATCAGAGCCTTCTCGGCCTCGTCGCCCAGGACCAGGGCGAACGTCTGCACCACTTCCTCGCGGACCTTGGGGTGGGGGTGACGCATGAACGGCCGCAGGACGGACAACCCCGCGCGGACCCGCGCGTGGCCCAGGAGGGCGATCAGGTTGCGCAGCGTGAACCAGGGGTGACGGTGGGAGCGCAACTCTTCGAGGATGGCCGGGACCGCATCCGCCCCGATCTGCTGGAGGACCGCGACCGCGGCGGCCCGCTCCGACACGTCCTCGGCGCCGAGGCAGGCCACCAGGTCGGGCACGGCCCGCGCCTTGAAGAGTGCGACACCGGCCTCCAGCCCGGCGCGCGCCTCCTTGGGGGTCCTGCACGCGAGGTGCACCAACTCGGCCACTGCCCCGGCGCGATCGAGCACGGTCAGGGTCTCCTCGATGAAGCGTGACCGCCCGACAAACGGCGGGGCCTCCTCCTTCAGGTGGCGGTCGAACGCAGCGAGGATCGAGCCCACGGCCGCAGCCTCCTTGCGTCGGATCAACTCCGGGAGGATGACCGCGAAGACGTTCAGGTACTTGAGATAGGACTTCGGGGCCGCGCAGGACTCGAAGTCCCGCAGATAGACCGCCGAGGATTCGAGAAAACAATCACAGAGGTCGCGGGCCTTGAATTTCCGGCGGATCTCCTCGGGGAGGACCTGGAGGTCAATCAGACCGATCCCATAGGCCCGCTCGATCAGGGGGTCCGAGTCGGGGACGTGGAGCCGGGCGAGGCGGGCCGCGACCAGGCGGGCCGACCGCTCCACGGCGTCGCGATGGGCCGCCAGGTCCCGGCCGGGTGGGGCGGTCCCGGCCGCGTGCCGCTGCTCGGTCTCGAACCAGTCAAGGAAGAGCGAGGCCACCTCCGCAAGGCGACGCGGGGGGATGGCCTCCGCGACCGCGTGATCGACCTCGGCCTGCGAGAAGGTCCGGACCGTCTCGGTGACAAGGTCCGCGTGCAGCAGGACCTCCGCGAGCGTGGCGGCCCGGCGGACCGCCCGGACCGCGTCCCCGACCGCCCGGGCCTTCAGTTCGGCCATGGCTTCAGGGCGAGCACGGCGGATCTCGGTCAGGCGTCCCAGCTCGGTCCGCAGCCGCGCGAGCGCCAGGCGGGTCGGCCACGGGAGGTGGCGGGCCTGCCCCGGGACCTCGTCCATGCCGACCACGGTCACGCCGAAGATCCCGGCCCGGTCCAGTTCCTCGGCCATGACCGCCGTGGCGGTCCGGCCCTCCACGGCGCTGATCCGGGTCGCCCACGTCACCCACAGCCCGAGGAAGGCCGTGAACTCCGGCTCCTCGATGTGGCGTTTGATCGTGAACGAGGCGATGCGGTTGCGGACGAAGTAGTCGTGCAGTTTCGCGACGAAGTGGTCGCCCATCGTCCCCGTGAGCGCGCGGGCGACCTCGATGGGGTCGGGCGTGAGCCCCTCGATCATCACGCCCCGCTCGTCCACGGTCGAGGCGAGGACGTAGGTCAGTTCGTACGCGTCGCGCGCGACCTCCTGGAACTGCTGGTACAGGTCGCGGGCGACCGTCCTGGACGCCGGATGCTCCGACGAGTAGTACCCGGTCTGGACCAGGGCCTTGACGAGTTCCAGCGTGAACCGCCCCGCGAGTTGGCGAATCTCGCGCAACCGCTCGTCGGGGAGGGTCGTGACGGAAGAGTCCATTGCGGCCTCGTGCTCGGCCGGATTATGGGGGGGATGGGCAGAAAAGTCAAAGTCAGGCCGGAAGCCACGATCCACCGTCCCGATCTACGAAGAAACTCGACGCGAACCTGGGGCCGCGGGTACTTGGACAAGTTGCAGGAACAGGGTCAGAGGGCAGGTTCAGAGACAGTGACAGTG
>DYKK01000107.1 GCA_020722625.1 Anaeromyxobacter dehalogenans | reverse complement strand
GCTGGCACGAAACCAAGACATATCAAGGTGTTCCGTCGTGCTGCCGAGATCGGGGCGGCGGATCGCGGTCCGAGGTCCGGGATCGGGGTTCCGGAGTCCGGGATCCGGGGTCGCGTTGCACGTGGCCTCGTCGTCATGGCTCCGCCCATCGCGACCAACCTGCCACTGCCACTGTCTCTGTCACTGTCTCTGAACCTGCCCTCTGACCCTGTTCCTGAACTTGTCCAAGTACCCGCGCGGGACTGTGGCTTACCGGTACGGCGCGAGGACGCGGCGGCTGTGGCGGTCGAGGCGGCGGACATCCGGGATCGCGAAGCGCACCCCGCGGGAGTCCACGACCAGAAGCCCGTGGGGCGGCAGGCGCCGGACGTCCGACTCGGCCTGGAGGGTGAACGTCGTGCGGCCGCGGTCCGTCTCGACCTCCCAGGTGTTGGGCTCCGCCCGCGGGGCGATGGACCGGATGCGCCGGATGACGGGGACGAACTCGCGCCGGAGGATCTCGCCTTCCAGGAAGGCGCGGGCCGGCCCGGAGAGCCGGTCCAGGCGCGGGAGGAAGGCGACCTCGCGGCCCTCGGGGTCGCACAGGCTCACGGCGCCGCCGGGGTCGCTCAGGGGGAAGCAGCGGACGGGCCGGATCCCCGCGGTCTCGCCGTCTCTTGTCTTGAGGACGAGGCCCTCGACGGGGTCGCTCCAGAGGAACAGACCCTCGCCGAGGTCCACGACGGTTCGGTCGTCACCGTTCATGTCTGTCCCGATCCAGGCCGCGGGGGGTCCCTCCCGCGCGGGCGAGACCCGCTTGCGCGGGTTTTTCCGAGGCGGTCCGCCTCGCCTCCTCGCGTTCCTGGGCCTCCCACAGGCGGAGGTACAGGCCCCCGGCCGCGATGAGGTCCTCGTGCGTGCCCGACTCGACGATGCGTCCCCCCTCCAGGACCACGATCCGGGTCGCATGCCGCAAGGTGCTCAGGCGATGCGCGACCGCGAGGGTGGTGCGTCCCCGGACCAGGCGGTCGAGGGCCTCCTGGATCTCGCGCTCCGTCTGTGTGTCCACCGCGGACGTGGCCTCATCCAGCACCAGGATCCGGGGGTCGATCAGCAGGGCCCGGGCGATGGCGACGCGCTGCCGCTCGCCGCCCGACAGGGTCTGGCCGCGCTCCCCGACCACGGAGTCGTAGCCGTCGGGCAGGCGCAGGATGAACTCGTGGGCGCGCGCGGCCCGGGCGGCCTCGACGATCTCTTCGCGGCTCGCGCCCGGACGCCCGTAGGCGATGTTCTCGGCGATGGTTCCATAGAACAAGAAGGATTCCTGGAGGACGATGCCGATGTGGCCCCGGTACCAGGCGATGGGAAAGGACCGGATGTCGTGCCCGTCCACGAGGACCGCCCCGTCGTCCGGGTCATAGAAGCGGCACACCAGGTCCACGAGGGTGCTCTTGCCCGCCCCGGTCGGACCCACGATCCCCACCATCTCGCCGGGCTCGATCCTCAGGGACACCTCGTGCAGGACCTCGCGGTTGCCGAATCGGAAGCCCACGCCCCGCAACTCGATGGCGCCCCGCAGGGTCCCGGGCTGGACGGGGCGTCGCGGTTCCGGGACGCTCGGGCGGCGGTCCAGGATCTCGAACACGCGCGCGGCCGACGCCTTGGCCCGCTGCATCTGGCCCGCCACGCGGGTCATGGCCTCGAGCCGCCCGTAGAACCGCCCGATGTACGCGAGGAAGGCGGTCAGGATGCCCACGGTGATGTGCTGGTCCAGGACCCGCCACGCCCCGAAGGCCCAGGCGACCAAGAGCCCCACCTGGTTCAGGAACGCGACCATCGGCCAGAAGAAGGTCCACACGCGGTTGACGCGGTCGTTGGCCTGCACGATGCGGCGGTTCGCGTCGCGGAAGCGCTCCGCCTCGCGCCGCTCCTGGGCGAAGGCCTTGACCACCCGGATGCCGGGGATGGTATCGGCCAGGACCGCCGTCATCTCGCCCCAGGTGCGGTACGAGCGCGAGAACCCCTCGCTCAACCGGGAACGCAGCGTCAGGGTCAACCACGCGACCGCGGGCAGGGTGCACAGGGTCGCGGCGGCCAGGAGCGGGTCCATGTAGAACAGCATGGCCGCGCTGCCGGCGATCATCAGTGCGTCCGTGACGAAGTCGCTCAGCGTGTCCGACAGGAAGTAGCAGATGCGGTCCGTGTCGCTCGAGATGCGCGAGACCAGGTCCCCGGTGCGGCGGGCCGTGAAGTAGTCCAGGGACAGCGTCTGGAGGTGCGCGTAGGTCGCGTTGCGCAGGTCCGCGGCGATGCGCTCGGACACCCGCGCGAGCACGTAGCCCTGCCCCCAGGCCAGGAGCCACGCGAGGACCGCGGCGCCCAGCATCCCGGCCAGGTAGAGCGGCACCCGCCCGAAGCGGTGGCTTCCTTCCTCCTGAAGCGAGGCGAGGCGCTCTTCCCGCGTCTCCTCGTCCGGGATGTCTCGCGCTTGCTTGACCTCCTCCTGGTACGGAGTCAGGACCTCGTCCACCAGGGGCCACGTGAGCAGGGGCGGGATCAGGCCCGCACCGGTCGAGGCGAGGGTCAGACCCACGCCGAGCGCGAGCCAGGCCGCGTGCGGGCGGGCGAAGCGCGCGAGCCGCAACAGGTCCCGGCCCCGGGCGGGAGGCCCCTCCGGGACGGGCTCTCCGGCAGCGGCGTCGCCCCCGGGGGTCTCCGCGGGGGAAAGACCCCGGAAGGCCCGTTCGAAGGCCGCGGCCTCGTTCGCCCGCGCGACCGTGAAGTGCAGGCGCGCGAGGAGCGCCGCCTCCCCGAGCACCTCGAGGGTCCCGAGCCCGGCGCGGTCCGACACGCGCAGGGTCCGGACGTCCCGCAACGGCCACGCGCGGTCCGGGCCGTCCTCGGGGCAGTACAGGAGTCTCCGGTCCGTCAGCGCCAGGAGCCCGGGCCGGAAGCGCTGTTCCTCGTCGAGGTCGAGGGCGAGGAGGGCGCGTACCGCCTCGCCCGCTCCCAGGGCGGCCTGGAGCCGGTCCTGCATCGTCGCGACCTCCGAGGTCCCCGGGCGGCTCCTGACCCCGCAAACCCGCCCGGGGCGCGAAACGCGCGGAGTTTACAATCGTTTGATCGGGGCGTAAAATCCGCCTTCCGTTGGCCGGGTGGAGTGCCCCTGCCATGGACATCCAGAAGGTCCTCGCGTTGAGAGGGCCGAACATCTGGTCCCGGAGGACGGTGCTCGAGGCCTGGGTGGACCTCGGAGACCTCCGGGACGCCGCGTCCAATACCATTCCCGGATTCTTTGAGCGCCTGGCGGCGTGGCTTCCGGGGCTCGAGGAACACCGGTGCGGCCTGGGGGTGCGCGGCGGCTTTTTCATTCGGCTGCGGGAGGGGACGTACCCGGCGCACGTCCTCGAACACGTGACCATCGAGTTGCAGAACCTCGCCGGGACCCCGGTGGGGTTCGGCAAGGCGCGCGAGACGTCGCGACCCGGGGTCTATCGGGTCGTGGTGCGCTACCGCGAGGAGGCCGTGGGCCGGGCCTGCCTGTGGGCCGCGCGCGACCTGGTCCTCGCGGCGATGAGGGATGAGCCGTTCGATGTCGCCGGCACCATTGCCCGCCTGCGCGACGTGGCGGACGAGGCGATGCTCGGACCCTCGACCCGGGCCGTCGTGGACGCGGCCGAGGCGCGCGACATCCCGTGGGCGCGGCTCGGGGAGGGGAGCCTCGTGATGCTGGGCCACGGGGCGAGGCGGCGCCGCGTCCGGACCACCGAGACCGACCGGACCGGGGCCGTGGCGGAATCCGTGGCGCAGGACAAGGAGTTGACCCGCAGGTTCTTGCGCACCTGCGGGGTCCCGGTCCCGGCCGGGCGCCTGGTCGGGAGCCCCGAGGAGGCGTGGGAGGCCGCGCAGGACCTGGGGCTTCCCGTGGTGGTCAAGCCCAGGGACGGCAACCACGGTCGCGGCGTGTACCTCGAACTGACCACGCGCGAGGAGGTCGAGGCGGCCTTCGAGGGCGCGGCCCGCGAGGGAAGCGGGGTCCTGGTCGAGCGGTTCGTCCCGGGCGAGGAGCACCGCGTGCTCGTGGTGGGCGGGCGGGTCGTGGCCGCGGCCCGGGGGCCGGCCGCGTGGGTGACCGGGGACGGGCGGACCCCGGTGCGCGGCCTGATCGAGGCCCAGTTGAACGCGGACCCGCGGCGCGGCGTCCGGGACGAGTGCCCCCTGAACCCCGTGGAGGTGGACGACACGGTCGTGATGGAGTTGCAGCGCCAGGGCCTCACGCCCGACTCCGTGCCCGGGGAGGGGCGGCGCGTCCTGATCCAGCGGAACGGAAACCTCGCGGACGACGTGACGGACCGGGTGCACGAGGAGGTCGCGGCCCGGGCCATCCTGGCCGCGCGGGTCGTGGGCCTGGACGTGGCGGGCGTGGACATCGTGACCCCGGACATCGCGCGTCCGCTCGAGGACGTGGGCGGGGCCGTGGTCGAGGTCAACGCGGGACCGGCGCTCCATGCGCACCTGAAGCCCACCTCCGGCGAACCGCGGTCGGTCGGGGCCGCCATCGTGGAGTCCCTGTTCCCGCCGGGGGAGGACGGCCGCATCCCCCTCGCCTGCGTGACCGGTGTGCGGCGGAGGTCGGAGGTCGCGCGCCGGGTCTTCGCGATGCTTCGGGCGTCTGGGTGGGCGGGCCTGGGCTTCGCGGCCTCGGACGGCCTGTTCCTGGACGACCGCCGGATCGCGGCGGGGGACCACGCGGACTTTCCGGGGGCGCGCAGGCTTCTGTGGAACCCGGCCCTTCAGGCCGCGGTGGTCGAGGCCCACCCCGCCGGGATCCTGGCCGAGGGCCTGGGCTTCGACCAGTGCTCGGTGGCCGCGGTCACCGACATCGGGGACCCGCCGCCGGACCTCGGGTATCCGTTCGTGGAGACCCGGGAGGACCTGTTCACGGTGTTGCGCTGCCCGGTGGACGTGGTGCGCCCGGGCGGGGTCGCGGTCCTGGACGCGGGGGAGCCGCTCCTGCTGGACATGGTGCCCCTGTGCGCGGGGCACGTGACCCTGGTGGCGGCGGACCCGGACGCGCCGGCCCTCGGGCCCCACCTCGCGGCCGGGGGCCGGGCCGTGACGGTTCGCAAGGGGCGGATCGTGTTCCAGAACGGAGAGGGGACGGCCGACGCGGGGGAGGTCCCGCGAGGCGACGACGTCCTCGTGGCGTTGTACGGCGCGGCGATCGGGTGGGCCCTGGGGCTGGCCCCGGGGGAGGTCGCGGCCGGGCTTGCACGAGGGATGAACGCCGACCCCGCGAAGCAGATCGTGGGGTCGCGCGTCTGATCGGACGGCTTTGTCGAGAGCGAGAGTATGACCATCGAGAAGGTGCGAGCGTTGCGCGGTCCGAACATCTGGTCGAGGCGGCCCGTGGTGGAGGCCGAGGTCCTCGTCGAGGAGGACGAGGAAGACGCATGGAGTCTCCCGGGCTTCCGGGAGCGACTGGTCGCCCTCCTGCCGTCGCTGCCTTCGAGGCCGTCTCCGGATCGGGAATCGTGGTCCCTGGCCGATGTCCTGGGGCAGGCAGCCCTCGCCCTGGAGGTCGAGGCGGGATGTCCGGTGTCGCTGGGCCGGGCCGGCCCGGCGGTGGCGCCCCACCGGCACCTCGTGGCGGTCGAGTACTCGGAGGAGGCCGTGGGTCGGCTCGCCCTCGAGGAGGCCCTGGCCCTGTGCCGGGCGGCCCGCGCGGGGGAGCCCTTCGATGGGTCGGCGGCGGCGCAGCGCCTGCGCGCCCTGGACGAGGACGCGCGCCTGGGGCCGAGCACGGGTTCCATCGTGCGCGCGGCCCTGGACCGGGACATCCCGATCATGCGGCTCAACGACGAGAGCCTGGTCCAGTTCGGATGGGGGGCGCGGAGGCGCCTGATCCAGGCGGCGGAGACCGACCGCACCGGGGCCGTCGCGGAGGGCATCGCGCAGGACAAGGACCTGACCAAGCGCCTGCTGGGGGCGGTCGGGGTCCCGGTGCCCGCGGGAAGGCCGGTGGCGGACGAGGACGACGCGCTGGAGGCGGCCGCCGATGTCGGATATCCGGTGGTGGTGAAGCCGCGTCACGGCAACCAGGGGCGGGGGGTGACCACGGGGGTGCGCGACGCGGCGGAACTGCGGGACGCCTATCGAAACGCGCGTGCGGTCGAGTCCGAGGTCCTCGTCGAGCGGCACGTCCCCGGGGACGACTACCGGCTGCTCGTGGTCGGGAACCGGGTCGTGGCCGCGGCCCGGCGCGACCCGCCCGAGGTCACGGGCGACGGACGGCGGACGGTCCGGCAACTGGTCGAGGCCGTCAACGCGGACCCGCGGCGCACGGAGGGGCACGCGACCTCGTTGAGCCGCATCCGGCTGGATGACGTGGCGGTCGCCTTCCTCGCGCGTGACGGCCGGACCCCGGACGACGTGCCGGGGGCCGGACAGCGGGTTCGGTTGCGCGGCAACGCGAACCTGAGCACGGGCGGGACCGCGACGGACGTGACGGACCTCGTCCACCCCGAGGTGGCGCGGGTCGCGGTGGAGGCCGCGCGCGTCGTCGGGCTCGACGTGTGCGGGGTGGACGTGGTGTGCGGGCGGATTGACCGGCCGCTCGACGAGCAGGACGGGGCGGTGGTCGAGGTCAACGCGGCGCCGGGGCTGCGGATGCACCTGGACCCGTCGGAGGGGACGCCGCGGCCGGTGGGCCGGGCCATCGTGGACCTCCTGTTCCCGCCCGGCGAGACGGGCCGGATCCCCCTGGTCACCGTCACCGGCACCAACGGGAAGACCACGACCATCCGGCTCGTGGCCCACATCCTGGCCCGGACCGGGCGGACCGTGGGCATGACGTGTTCCGACGGGATCTACGTCGCGGGGAGGCGGATCGAGATCGGGGATTGCAGCGGGCCGCGGAGCGCGCGGGCGATCCTCCAGAACCCGGTCGTGGACGCCGCGGTGCTCGAATCCGCGCGCGGGGGCATCCTGCGCGAGGGGCTCGCCTTTGACCGGGCCGACGTCGCGGTGGTCACCAACATCGGGACCGGGGACCACCTGGGTCTGAACTACCTGCGCTCCGTCGAGGAACTGTCGGTCCTCAAGCGGGTGGTGGTCCAGAACGTGGCGCCAGACGGATACGCGGTCCTCAACGCGGCCGACCCACACGTGGCGCCCATGGCCCTCGTCTGTCCGGGCCGGGTCGCCTTCTTCGCGCGCGACCGGGCGCATCCGGTCCTCGTGGGGCACCTCGCGCGCGGGGGCCGGGCCCTGTTCGTGGATCGGGGGGACCTCGTGGCGGTCGAGGGGACGTTCGAGCGCCGCGTCCCGCTCGCGCGAATCCCGTTGACCCAGGGCGGGGCCCTGCGGTTCCAGACCGAGAACGCCCTGGCCGCGGTCGGGGCCGCGTGGGGTCTCGGCGTGGACTGGGAGGTCCTCGAGCACGGCCTGGCCTCCTTTGTGAGCGATTCGAGGACGACGCCGGGCCGATTCAACGTGTATTCGTTTCCCCACGCGCCCCCCGCGCCCGGTCCCCGGCCGCCCGCGGACGGGGCCGTGATCATCGCGGACTACGGACACAATCCGGACGCGATGGCGGCCCTGGTCGAGGCCGCGGACGCCTTCCCGGCGCGCAGGCGCCTCGTGATGCTCAGCGGGGCCGGGGACCGGCGGGACCGCGACCTGATGGCCATGGCCCGCATCCTGGGCGACGCCTTCGACGAGGTGGTCCTGTACGAGGACGCCTGCAACCGCGGCCGCAAGCCCGGGGAGGTCGTCGCAATCCTGCGCAGGGGCCTGGAGGGGGCGGCGCGGGTGGCGACCGTGACCGAGGTGCACGGCGAGTTCCGCGCGATCGAACAGTCCGTCGGCCGCCTGCGGGCCGGGGACCTGGGGCTCCTCCTGATTGACCAGGTGGACGAGGCCCTGGCCTTCCTCGAGGCCCTCCTGGCCCGGGCCCCTCGCCAGGCGGCGTGACGGTTCGCCCTCCCGTTCCACCCGGAAGCCCGGCCCCAACTCCGCCGCCGGTTTCTGCGATTCTTCGAACATCCGTGAAATCTGCTTCGTTTTCATTGCACCACCCTGGAGCCGTCGTTTCTTCGTCGTCGCGGCGGGCGCCACGAGGGGCGCGGCTCGGAGGCCGCGCAGCCGGCGCGATTGCAAATCGCGCCTCCAGGACCGCCAAGGGGGTGAACGGCCCGTCGCGGGACGACCAACCCCAACGATGCTGGGGCCGCGAATTCCAATTCGCGGCCGGCGCACGACCGCGAAAAATCAAGGTGTTCCGTCGTACTGCCGAGATCAGGACGGCTGATCGGCGCCAGCCTCGTCGAAGGGGTTCCCTCCCGTGATCATTGACGCGGGGGGAGGCCGGCCTTACGGTGCGATGGTCGCGCGGCCGGGACCGCGCGCCGTGTCCAGAGGAGGTCAGGACGATGCCGAGTCAGGAAGAGGTTTTCGAGGCCTTGCGGCGGGTGATCGACCCCGAGTTGCACCGGGACATCGTGTCGCTCCGCATGGTGCGGTCCGTGGAGGTGGAGGGGGATCGGGTCCGGGTTCACGTGGTCCTGACCACCCCGGCCTGCCCGCTCAAGGGGGCGATCCGGCAGTCCGTGGAGACCGCGGTCCGCGCGCTCCCCGGCGTGGGGTCCGTGGAGGTCGAGATGGGGGCGGACGTGGCGTCCAGCCGCGGCCGGACCGCCGGGGCGGACGGGAAGGTCCCCCCGGAAGAGAGGCTCCCCGGCGTGCGCAACATCGTGGCCGTGGGGAGCGGCAAGGGCGGGGTCGGGAAGTCCACGGTCGCGGTCAACCTCGCGGTGGCCCTGGCGCGGTCCGGGGCCCGCGTGGGGCTGCTGGACGCGGACCTCTACGGCCCGAGCGTCCCCATCCTGCTGGGCGCGACGAACGCGAGTCCCGAGATGGGCGAGGCGGACGGCCGGGACGTGATGCTCCCCCTCGATCGGCACGGCGTCAAGGTCTTCTCGATCGGTTTTCTGTTGAAGGACACGGACGCCGTGATCTGGCGGGGACCGCTCCTGCACAAGGCGGTCCAGCAGTTTCTCGAGGACGTGGCCTGGGGAGAACTCGACTACCTCATCGTGGACCTGCCGCCGGGGACCGGGGACATCCAGATCTCGCTGTCGCAACTGGTCCCCGTGACCTCCGCGGTCGTGGTGACCACGCCCCAGGACGTGGCCTTCGCGGACGTCCTGCGCGCGATCCGGATGTTCCGGGTGACCAAGGTCCCGATCCTCGGGGTCATCGAGAACATGGCCTCGTTCGTCTGCCCGACCTGCGGGACCGAACACCGCGTCTTCGGCCACGGGCACGTCGAGGAGCGTTGCCGGGAGCACGAGGTCGCCTACCTCGGGGCCATCCCGATGGACCTGCGCGTGGCCCCGGGCGGGGACCAGGGCCGGCCCATCGTGGTCGAGGCCCCGGACAGCCCGCCGGCCCGGGCCCTGACGGAACTCGCGTCCCGCGTCGCGGCCCGCCTGAGCGTGCTCGCGCACTCGGGGGAGGGGTGAACGAAATCCGCCATCAATTTCCGCAAGTCTTCCGATAAACATGAAATCTGCTTCGTTTCATTTCACCACCCTGGGGCCGGACCCTGACGGATGAAACCGACCCATTGGCCGCGGGCGGTGCCCGCGGGTCCAGGTTCGCGATGAGTTTCTTCGTAGAAGTCCGGGATCCGGGGTCCGGGATCCGGGGTCCGGGGTCGCGGTGGACGTGGCCTCGCTGCCATGCCCCGGCCCCGCGACCGACGTTGTCCTGACACTGTCACTGTCCTCCCCTGGGAGGGTTGAAGCCCTCGCCTTTAGGCGACAGC
>DYKK01000106.1 GCA_020722625.1 Anaeromyxobacter dehalogenans | reverse complement strand
AACCTGCCCTCTGACCCTGTTCCTGAACTTGTCCAGGTGCCCGCGGCTCCAGGTTTGAGTCGAGTTTCTTCGTCGATCGGGATGGCGGAGGGTGGCGGGGAGTCACGGTTTACTTTGAAAGGCGAGTGCTTTTCAATACTGGGAGCCCTGGCGGGGGTGGAACGATGGGTTCGAGCGGGTGGCCCGTCTCCGGACAAAGCGCCGAGGAGGTCTTGCGCCGGCTGGAGGCGTCCCGGCGCCAGGACGCCGACTGGCGGGGTGGCAGGACGTTCAGCCTGGTCTATCACGCGGGGGAAGAGGTCGCGGACCTGGTGAGGCGGGCCTACGGGATGTTCATGGCGGAAAACGCCTTGAGTCCCATCGCGTTTCCGAGTCTGCGGCGCTTCGAGGCCGAGGTCGTCGGGATGACGGCCGGTCTGTTGGGCGGAGGACCCGGGACCGCGGGCGCGATGACCTCCGGCGGGTCGGAGAGCATCCTCCTGGCCGTCAAGACCGCCCGCGACTGGGGGGCGGCGGAGCGCGGCGTCCGGGACCCGGAGATGGTCCTCCCCGTGACGGCGCATCCGGCCTTTCTGAAGGCCGCCCACTACTTCGGCGTCCGCCCGGTCCTCGTCCCGGTCGGCCCGGACTTCCGGGCCGACGTCGAGGCGGTCCGCCGGTCCCTCACCCCCCGCACGGTGCTCGTCGTCGGGTCCGCCCCGTCGTATCCGCATGGGGTCGTGGACCCGATCGAGGAGATGGCCTCCCTCGCGGCGGAGCGGGAGGTCCTGTTCCACTGCGACGCGTGCCTGGGAGGATTTTTGCTCCCGTTTCTGCGGAAACTGGGGCGGCCGATCCCGCCGTTCGGGCTCGACGTGCCGGGCGTGACCTCGATCTCGGCGGATGTCCACAAGTACGGGTACGCCGCGAAGGGGGCCTCCGTCCTGTTGTACCGGGACGCGGGCCTGCGGCGCCACCAGTTCTTCGCGTGCACGCACTGGCCCGGGGGCTTGTACGGGTCGCCGGGCATCCTGGGGACGCGCCCCGGAGGGGCCGTGGCCGCGGCCTGGGCCGTCATGAACTACCTCGGGGAGGAGGGGTACCTCCGGCTCGCGCAGCGGGTGATCCGGACCGCGGACCGGTTCCGCGAGGGGATCCGGGCGATCCCCGGCCTGAGGGTCCTGGGGGACCCGCCGGCGAGCGTGATGGCCTTCACGTTCGAGCGCGGCGACCCGCATCGCCTCGCGGACGGGATGGAGCGCAGGGGCTGGCACCTGGACCGCCAGCAGGCGCCGCCGAGCCTGCACCTGATGATCACGCCCGCGCACGAGCCCGTGACGGACGCCTTCCTGGGGGACCTCCGGGAGGCCGCCGCGGAGGTCGAGGCCGGGGAGGACGAGGGGGTGTCCGGGGTCGCCGCGATCTACGGGATGGCCGCGGCCATGCCCGACGGGACGGAGGTCCGCGACCTGATCCTGGACTTTCTGGGCCAGTTGCTGGACACCGGCGGGGACGGGTGAGGAATGGCCGCCGCATGGCCCCTGGTCCCCGTGGTCGCCCTGGCCCACACCATCGAGACGGTGACGGGCTTCGGCGCCACGGTCTTCGCGCTGGCCGTGGGGAGTCTGTGGTGGCCCGTGGAGCCGCTGGTCGCGGCCCTCGTGGTCCTGGGGTGGTTTCAGAGCGCGTGGATCGTGGCCCGAAACGCGCGCAAGGTGCGCCTGCGCTTCCTGGGGTTGCGGGTGCTTCCCCTGGCGGGGATCGGGTTGGGGATGGGGCGCCTCATCGCGGAGGTCCTCCCCTCGGAGGGCCTGCGGACCCTGCTCGGCGCCTTCGTGGTCGGGGCGGCCGCCGTCCGGCTCTGGGGCCTGCGACACGGCGAGGTCCCGCGATGGGGACCGGGCTGGAAGGCGGCGCTCGCGCGGGTCGCGCTCCCGTGGGTCGGGGGGGTGTTCCACGGCCTGTTCGCGAGCGGTGGGCCGGTCATCGTGGTCCTGACCGCGGTGGAGGTCCCGGACAAGGGGGAGTTCCGGGCCACGATGTCGGCGCTGTGGCTTGTGCTCAACAGCGTTCTCCTCGTGGCGTTCGCGCGGGCGGGAGGACTCGGGGAGGCGGGGGAACTGGCGGCGGTGCTCGCGCCCGGACTCCTCGCCGGGATCGCGGTCGGGGAGCGGCTCCACCACCGCATCGCCCCCGGCCGATTCCGGACAGCGGTCCAGGGGGTCCTGATGGCGGTCGGGATGGTCCTGGTCCTCACGTGAAGTCGTGACGATGCCGGTGGTCTTCCAGGTCGCGGCCTACCTCGCGCTCCCGGCGCTCGTCCTCGCGGCAGAGCGGCGCGTCCGGCTCGTGCGCCTCGTGGGGTCGGTCCTGGTCTGCTATGCCCTGGGACTCGGCCTCGCCCACCTGCCGGGATGGACCCCGGACCCGCACCTCGCGAACACGGCGTCGGTCGTGGCGGTGGCCCTGGCCATTCCGCTGCTCCTGTTCTCGCTCGACGTGGTGCGGTGGGCGCGCCTGGCGGGCCGCACGACCCTGTCGTTCGGGCTGTGCGTGGTCTCGGTCGCGGCCGCCGGGTCGGTCGCGGCGCTGTTGTTTCGAGATCGGGTGCCGGGGTACGCGGACGTGGTGGGGATGCTGGCGGGGGTCTATACGGGCGGGACCCCCAACCTCGCCGCGATCGGGGTGGCGCTCGGGGTCCCGCCGGAGACCTTCGTGACGTTGAACGCCGCGGACATCGTGGTCTCGACGGTCTATCTGCCGTTCCTGCTCGCGGTGGCGCCCCGGCTGTACGCCCGCTGGCTTCCGCCCTTCGCGCCCGCCGGGGCGTCGGAGGCCCTGGACCCGGTCGAGGGGCGACCCGCGTCCCTCGCGCATCGGGCCGCCGCGGTGCTCCTGGCCGCCCTGATCGTCGCGGCAGGCGGAGGAGTCGCGTCCGTGCTGCCGCTCGGGGAGTTTCAGACGGCCGCAGCCATCCTGGCGGTGTCCACGGTCGCGGTCGCGTGCTCCCTCGTCCGCCGGGTCCGGACCTGGCCCGGGACGTATTCGACCGGCAACTACTGGTTGCTGGTGTTCTGCGTGGCCATCGGGTCGGCCGCGGACTTCGAGGCCCTGTGGACCGGCGGGGCCGCTGTCGTGGCCATGACGGCCCTCGTGCTGTTCGGGGCCTCGGCCCTCCACCTCGGGCTGGCGGTCCTGTTCCGGGTGGACCGGGACACCCTGATCGTGACGAACACTGCGTCCATTTTCGGCCCGGCCTTCGTGGGTCCGGTCGCGGCGGCTCTCGGAAACCGCGAGGTGATCCTGTCCGGGATCGCGACCGGGCTGGTGGGATACGCGATTGGAAACTACCTGGGGCTCGCGATGGCCTGGGTCCTGGGACCAGGGTAGGGGCGATGCAACCGCAACGACGCCACATGTGGAGGACCGCCGGGGCGTGGGGCCTCGCGCTGGGTGTCCTGGGCGGACTCTCCGCCTGCACGCCCGCCTCCCCCTCTCCGTTCTTCGAGGTCGTCCATCTCCACGGGTCCCCGTACGAACGGGGGTTCCAGCACGGGCGGCGGTTCGCCTCGAAGATCCGGTCGTTGTACACGAGGCTCCTCGTGTCGTCCCTTCTTCCGTACCTGAATCGCGAGCGGGCCGACATCGCGAGCGTGATGACCGAATACCAGAAGCCGCGCTACGACGAGGGGCGGTTCTCGTACGAGTTTCTGCTCGACAGCGGCCGGGAACTCGCGAAGTCCATCCCGGAACCGTATCTCGAAGAGATGCGGGGGATCGCGGACGGGGCCGGCCTGCCCTACGAGGACATCCTGTTGCTCAACACCTTCATGGACTCGTTGTTCAACATGCGCTCCATCACCTTCTTCCTCCGGGAACTTCAGGCCCCGGTCCTGACGCGGGTCGAGTTCCTCGGGGCCGGAGAGGATGGGGCGGACAACGACACAGACGGTCAGACCGACGAGCCCGGGGAAGGGGTCCTGGACCCGTACGAACCGTCGCCCTGGGCCTCGATGGTGGAGGTCCCGCCCACGGGCGGGGTGCGGCTGTGGCTGCGGGACCAGCCTCCGCTGACGGACCCCACGAAGCCCGGCGGGCTGCCAGCCGAGGGCGTGGACCCTGCCTCCATCCGGATTCAGTGGGACACGCGGGTCCTGGAGGCGGGCGTGGACGAGGAGGTCCAGACGCGGGAGGTCTCGGGGCCGGGGGGGGCGGAACTCGAGGTGACGCTCGTTCCCCGGGACGGGTTCGCGCCGGGCGCGGTGGTCTCGCTGATCGTCCAGGCCGGGGACCGGTCCTGGGTGACCGAGCCGCCGCCGCCGCACGCGCGGTTCATGCGGGATGAACGGATCGTCTTCACGACCCGGGGAGACGGCCGCGCCCTCCACGAGGTCCCGAACCGGGGGGAGCCGGACGGGCGGACCCAGCCCCCCTCCCTGGCCTTCGCGGTCCGGGGCGCGGCGACGCCCGACGGGGAGACCCGTCTCGCGCACCACTTCGCGATGCTGGATTCGAACACGTCGCATGAACACGCGGTCCTCTTCGTCCACCATCCGGACGAGG
The DNA here is from genome assembly GCA_020722625.1 of Anaeromyxobacter dehalogenans. Classification (GTDB taxonomy): domain Bacteria; phylum Myxococcota_A; class UBA9042; order DTJE01; family DTJE01; genus DYKK01. The sequence continues at coordinate 5,273 of DYKK01000106.1, read as the reverse complement.
GAGAGGCCTTCGTGGTCCTCGGGTGGGCCGGCGGCGTGTGGGGCTTTTCGGGGATGAACCAGAGCGGGCTCGCGTACGCGGTCAACCTGTCGGACACGCTGAACAACGGGATGGTGGGCCAGGTGATCGCCCACCTCCTGGACCTCGGGGAGGCCCGACTGGTGGCGTCCGGCGTGCCGGTCGGGATCGTGGGGCGCGAGACCCTGAGACGCGCCCGGGACGTGGAGGAGGCCGTGGGGGTGATCCGGGACCTCCCGGCGTCGTTCGGGTGGAACTTCCTGCTGGCCGACGCCAGGGGAGGCATCCGGGGGGTCGAGGTCCACTCGAACATCCTGGAGGAACCGAACGGCGGGGTCTTCGTGCTGCGACCGGGCGACCTGGACCCCTGGGGAAGGCCCTGGGCGGGCCAAGGGGCGGACGACCTGAGGCTCGCGTCGCACGCCGTCCTGCGGACCGAGGATATCTCGCTGGATTTCTTCGGGATCCTCCAGATCAGACCCCAGCGATACTGGACGAGTTTCTACCATCGGTCCCTGCGGGCGTTCTATCGGCTGGGAGAGGAGGTCTCGTCGGCATACGGGCGCCTGGACGCGAGCGGGATCGAGGCAATCTTGAGGACCCCGGACCTCGTGGACCACCGGGACAGCATGAACGCCGTGATCTTCGAGACCGGGACGCGGACGCTGTTGGTGGCGGCCGGTCAGGTTCCCGCCACCGACGGCCCCTTCGTCTCATTCGACCTTGCGGAGTTGGCGCGCGTGCCGCCCGGAGCGGAGCGATGAGGGCCGGGAGTCGAAAGACCCAAGTCGCGGCGGTTCTCGGTCTGGTGCTGTCCTGGGCCTCCCCCGCCTCGGCCGGCTTCACGGACACCCCGCCCGCGGACACGTTCCTTCTGGACACGAGTTTCTTCGTGGCGGACCTCACACACGCCTACGACAACGAGGGACGTCTGAGGCCGCTGCTGGACCCGATTCCACGATACGAGCCGGGCGGGGGGCTGCAAGGCACCCTCGTCCCCGAGGCGCATGTCCGGTTCATGGTCCTGGTCCAGCAGGTGTATCTGGGCCTTTTGGACTCCCTGACCGTGGGGTTCGGGATCCCGGTGGTGCTTCGGACCACGGTCGATCCCGGATTGCGGTGGGTCCCGGGCGACTACCAGCCCCCCCTCGGGAGGCCCTACAGCGAGGAGGACTTCTGGGCGTGGGCCGCCAGCATGGGGCAGCCCCGCCCGGGACCCTGGGTGGGGAACCGCGGGGTCCTCGGGGACGTCGTGCTGGGGGTGCGGTGGCGCTTCTCGGACCACGTGGACTGGCTCGCGCGCCGGGGCCTCCGCCTCGCCGTGACCGTGATGGCCGCCTTGCCGACCGGGCGGCCGCCCGACCCCGAAGAGGTCACCGCCGCGGGCACGACCTCCTGGGACCTGCACGCCCAGGGGGAACTCGCCGTTCACCTGTCCGTCGAGCGGACCTTCCCGGAGGTGGACGACCGGCTGACCGTGGGGCTGGACGGGTTCTATGAGGTCCTGTTCCGGCACCGGTATCGCACCCCGACCGGGACGAAGCACCCGCTCCTCCTCAACCGGCGTCCCTACGTCGGAGAGACGTACACCCTGGACCCCGGGGACTTTTCGGGGATATCGCTCCAGGTCGAGGGGGTCCCGTGGAAGGGGCCCGCGCGCGCGTCCTGGATCACCGGGGGCGACGAGGCGCGCGCGCGACGCCTGCCGCCGCTCGTGACCCTCGCGGTGCGTTACACGCACGTCCACCTGGGCCAATCGGACTGGGAGTCCGATTCCGCCCTGTGGGACTGGGAACAGGAACGGTCCTGGCGTCCCGGGTACAAGAACGTCCTGTCCCTGCAAGGCGCCGTGTCCTTGCTGCGGCTGGGCGTGCCCCTGGACGTCTACGGGGGCTACCGGAACCAGACGTGGATCGGCGGGAAGAACTGCCGCGCGTCCAATGTGTGGTTCACCGGGGTCCGCGTGCCCCTCAAGTTCTGGTAAGGAGGAAGAATCCGTGAAAACCGCCGTCGTGATGGCCCTCGCAGGGACCCTGGGGTGCGCGACCTCGTCGTTCTTGTCGTACCGGATGGCCCCCGACTACCCCCGCACGGACCGCCGCCGGACCCTGACGCTCGACGGCCTCGAGGCGCCCGTGGAGGTCCTGCACGATTCCTTCGGGGTGCCGCACATCCGGGCCGCCACCGAGCGGGACCTGATGCGCGCGGTCGGGTTCGTCCACGGGCGGGACCGCTTCTTCCAGATGGACCTGCTGCGCCGCCTCGCCGCGGGTCGCGTGGCGGAACTCGTGGGGGAAGAGCCGTTTCTGGGCGGGACCACCCTCACCTTCGATCTGGCGATGCGGGCGTGGGGCCTGGAGGAGGCGGCCCGCCGGGACGCGGACGGCCTGGACGGCCGGGGGAGGGACCTGCTGGAGGCGTATGCGGACGGGGTGAACGCGGCGGTCCGGCGATGGCTCCCTCTCGAGTATCGCCTCCTGCGGGTGGACCCCGAACCGTGGACCCCCCGGGACACGTTCCTGGTCGCGCGCCTCGTGGCGTGGGGCGTCACGCACAACTGGCACCAGGAGGCGTCGCGCCTGGTCCTGGTCCTCGGCGCCGGCCTGGAACGAGGGACGGCGATCTTCGGGGTGGACCCGTGGCCGGGGTCGGTCAGCATCCCGGCCGTCGGGGGCGGGGGGCCCCTCCCGCCGGCCGTGGTCCCGGAAATCGAAGAGGTGCTGCGGGGACACGGAGGCACCGCGTCGCCCTCCGGGCCGGTCGCCGGCCCCATCGTCTGGCCGTCGGGTGCGAGCAACGCCTGGGTGGTCGGCGGCGGGCGCTCCGCGTCCGGCTTCCCCCTCCTGGCCAACGACCCCCACCTGTCGCACACGGTCCCTTCCCTGATGTTCGTCCAACACATCGCGGCCCCGGGGCTCGACGCGATCGGGGCGACCGTCCCCGGCCTGGCGTACCTTTTGTCCGGGCACAACGACCGGGTGGCCTGGGGCATCACCTCCACGGTGGCGGACACCGTGGACCTCTGCGTGGAGAGGCCGGACCCGTCGGACCCGGCGAAGGTCCTCGGGCCGCGCGGACCCGAGCCGATCCGGGACGAGCAGGTGACCCTCCGCGTGCGCGACGGTTCCCGGATGCGGACACGCACGTTTCCGCTGCGCCGCACGCGAAACGGTCCGGCCTTCAACGATGCGTACCCGGGGCTGTTGCCGCCCGGGGCGCCCCTGGTCACGATCCGGTGGGATGTCGGGCCGTTGTCCAGCGGAATCGAGACCCTGGCGCGCGCGAACCGGGCGCGCTCCGTCCCGGAACTCATCGAGGCGATGTCGGGGTGGGTCGCGCCGGTCCAGACGGTCACGGCCGCGGACGTGGAGGGGCGCGTGGCGGTGTTCGCGGCGGGGCGGGTCCCGGTGCGCCGGCACCACTCGGGGGCGTTCCCTGTCCCCGGATGGGACTCGCGGTACGACTGGGACGGGTTCATTCCGTCCCAGGACATGCCGCGTGCCGTCGGGGGGCGCGACGATGTCTTCGTCCACGCGAACAACCTGATGACGGACCCCCGCGCCCCGTCGTTCCTCCAGGTGGACAGCGCTCCCTCGTACCGGCACGACCGGATCCGGGCGCTCCTCGACGCCACGGACCGGCACACCCCGCAGACGATGTCCGCGATTCAGAAGGACGTGGTGCTCCTGCGGGCCCGACTCCTGGTGCCCCGGATGCTCGAGGACCTGGAGGGGCCGTGGGGAGGCGCCGAGGGCGCTGGGGCTGCGCGGGACGACCTGCTGCGACAGGCGGCGGAGGTCCTGCGCGGGTGGGACTTCGCCGCGACCGCCGACTCGCCGGCCGCGGCCGTGTTCTTCGCCACGTACCGCGAGGCGGCGCTCCTGGCGCTCGGGGACGAGGTCGGCGGCGCGGCTCTCCGCTTCGTCCTGTCGCAACGGTACACGACCAACGCCGTGGATGCGTGGTTCCTCGACCCGAGGCACCCGGTGTGGGACCGCCGGGAGACCCCCGGGGTCGAGGTGCGGCGGGACATCGTGCGCGAGGCGTTCCGGCGGGCCGTCGCCGGGCTCGCGAGGGACCAGGGGGCCGTCCCCCGTGCCTGGCGGTGGGGGCGGCTGCACGACCGCGAGGTCCGCCACCCGTTCGGGGGACGGGAGGCGCTGCGCGGCCTCGTCAACCTCCCGGCGGCCGAGGCCGCGGGCGGCCTCGATTCCGTCTGGAAGTCGCACTTCGACCTGGGCGACCCGGACCATCCCTTCCGGGTCATGGCCGGGCCCGTGTGGCGGATGATCGTGGACCTCGCGGACCCGGACCACGCCCGCTTCGTCCTGGACACCGGGGAGTCCGGGTGGCCCGGTTCCCCCCACTACCGGGACCTGCACGAGTTGTGGGCGCGGGGGGAAACGGCGACGCTCGTCCGCGACTGGAACGAGGTCCAAAAGACCGCCGTGGGGACCTGGACCCTGCAACCATCCCGGCGGTGAACCTTGGGTCAACCGGGCTCGCCGGGGTCGAGGGCCTCGTACACGGCGGCGTAGTCCAGGTCGCCGAGTCCCGAATCCACGGCCTGCCGCAAGAGTGTGAGGATCCCGTCCACCGCGTGCATCCCCACCCTCCGCGTGAACGTCCTTTCAGTCGTAAGCCTCTTCCGACGGATTCGCAAGGGGGTCGAAGGCACCCCCCAGGCCCCCTCTCGATGCGGCGCAGGCGGCCCTGTCGCTGCCGCTGTCACTGACACTGTCACTGTTCCTGTTCCTGAACCTGTCTGCTGAACCTGCGCCTGTCCCTGCCTCGCCGGGGAGTCCGAAGTGGACGTGGCGATCGGTCGCAGGCGGCGCGAGCGGTGCTCGCGCGTCCAGACGCGAGCGGTGCTCGCGTCTCCAGGGGAATCACGATGCGGCCATGCCGCGTCCGCGCCTACCGCCGTTTCGGCTCCATCAGCCGCCACGTCATGGCCCGGACCTCGTCGAGGAGGGCGAGCGCTTCTGCTGCCTGCGCCGCGTCCACCAGGCCGCAACGACGCAGCAGGTCCACGGCTGTGGACGTCTCGAGCGCCGAGGCATAGGCGATGCGAAAGTGGTGAATCCGGTCCCGCCCGTTGCGTCCAGACCCCTCCGCGAGGTTCAGCGGAACGGAGGCCGCGGCGCGCGCGATCTGGGAGGCAAGGTCGCCGGGGATCGTGCGGCGATTGCGGGCGATCGCGAGGCAGGTGGCCGCGGCCTGGACCGCGCGTTCCAGGGCGAGGAAGCGTCCGG
>DYKK01000105.1 GCA_020722625.1 Anaeromyxobacter dehalogenans | reverse complement strand
CGGTGACCGGTCCGTGGCGACGAGACTTGCGATTTCCGTGAACGGCCGCCGGACGCGGACTCGGTGGGAGGCGTGTGTCATGGGGTTCGCCGCGGCCGTGACCGCGGCCGCGGCGGCCGCATGGCGTCTCGACCCGTGGCCCTGCGACCGGGTGGACCCACCCGCGGTGGCCCGCCTCGAGGCCACCCGGGCGGTCGCCGAGGCACGCGACGCCGGGGCCGGGACGTGGGCCGCGGCCGCCCTGCGCCGCGCCGAGGACGACCTGCGCCGCGCCGAGGAGGAGGTCCGGCGACAGGAGGTCCTTCCCCGGCCTCTGCGCGACTTCCGGGAGGCCCGGTCCCGGTTGCACGAGGCGGCCCGGTCCGGTCAACGCGCCTCCGGCGAGGCGCTCCGGGCGCGATCCGCCGCGGAGTCCGCATCCGAGGAAGGCATCCGGACCGCGGCCGGACTCGTGGACCACGCGGACCGGTCCGCGAGTCTCGCGAGGCTCAAGGCCGGTCCCCGCAGGGAACTGGAGGGCGCGAGGCAGGCCCTGGCCGAGGCCCGGATCCACCACCGGGAGGGGCGGTTTCTCCTGGCGCGCGAACGCGCGAAGGATTCCTCCCGGCTGGCGCGCCGAGTCCTCGAGGCGGTCATCGCACGGGCGGGGCGTTACGGGGACGAGCGACAGCAGGCGACCTGGCGACGGATGGTGGCGGAAACCGTAGCCTGGTCCGCGCAAACGGGCCGGCCTGCCCTCGTGGTCTCGAAGGAGGGGCACGAGGTCACCCTCTACCAGGCGGGGGAAGCGGTCCGCTCCTTCCGCGCGGACATCGGCCGGGAACTCGTGTCGGACAAGTGGCACGCCGGGGATGCGGCGACCCCGGAGGGCAAATACCGCATCATTCTGAAGAAGGGACCTCGCGACACGAAATACTACAAGGCGCTCCTCCTCGACTACCCCAACGAGGAGGACCGCGTCCGGTTCGAGCGCCTGAAGAAGCGGGGGCTGATTCCGCGGCGGGCCTCCCTGGGCGGTCTGATCGAGATCCACGGCCACGGAGGCCAGGGACGGGACTGGACGGACGGGTGCGTGGCCCTGAGCAACGCGGACATGGACGCGCTCTTTGACCTGGTCCCCGAGGGCACGCCAGTGACGATCGTGGGCAGTGACGGCGGGCCGGGACCGTTGAGCGACATGGTCCGCGCCCTGCGCCGGAAGGTGCAAAGCGGAGAGAAGCCGTGAACGGCCCCGGCACTGCTTTTCTCGCCTGCCTGGCCTCGTGGCGGGACCGGATCGCGCGGATCCCGACCGCCATGGTCGCGAAGGTCCCGCGCAACCGGCGGGAGTGGGCGGCGTGGGCGCGCCGGTGGTGGTGGGCGGCCCCGGGCGTGACGCTCGCGGCGGCCGTCGTCGTCCTGGCCCGGGGGACTGGGGTCGTCGAGGTCCCGTGGTCCTGGATCGACGTCCGGACCGGAGTGGAAACGGGGCCCGGGGGCCGCGGCGACCCGTCCGAACTCGAGCCCCTGGCCCGCGCCCTCCGGGACATGGCCCCACGCGGCCCCTACATCGTGGTGGACCAGACGAACAACCGCCTCTACCTGAAGGAGGGCGACCGGGTCCTGCGCGAGGCCGTGTGCTCGGCCGGGTCCGGGATGGTCCTGCGCGACTCCGAGAAGGGGCGGGTCTGGGTCTTCGACACCCCGAGGGGCGTCTTTCGCGTGCAGAAGAAGGCGAGGAACCCCGTGTGGAAGAAGCCGGACTGGGCCTTCATCGAAGAGGGGAAGCGGCCGCCGGCCCGTGCGTCGGACCGGATCGAGTTCGGGACGCTCGGGGAATACGCCCTGTACCTCGGGGACGGCTACATGATCCACGGGACGCTCTACGAGCGGCTCCTGGGTCGCAGCGTCACGCACGGGTGCATCCGGCTGGGCAAGGAGGACCTCCGCGCGGTCCACGATGCCGCAGAGATCGGGACCGAGGTCTATATCTTCTAGGATGATTGTATCGTGATCGAACGTCGTGGACGTGACCGTGGGCGCGCGCGACCTGGAGGACGAGGCGCATGGTCCGCCCCGGCCGGGCGGTGGTTCCGGGTCGCCGGAGTCCTCGCGTGCGCCGTCGCGTGCGCCGGCGAGTCCCCTCCCGCGCCCTCCCCGTCCGTCGCGCCGCGCGTCGAGTTCCTGCGTTCGCTCCTGGAGCTGGCGCGGTCCGACGTCCTCCACCTTGTCCTCGACCCCGACCGACGCCGGATCGAGCTGCGGTTGCGTGGCGCCCTGCTCAGGGTCCATCCCGTGATCGCCGTCACCCGGCCCGCCCGCCGCATCGCCTTCCTCCGACGCGAGGACGACCTGTCCTGGGTCACGGGCGTCCACGAGCACGGGCGGCTCGAACCCGGCCGACCCAGCGACCGGTACGAGGTCGAGGTCCGCCCCGGAGACCCCGATTCCCCCGTCCCGGAGGCGCGTGTCCCCTTGCCCCCCGAGGAGGCCATCCCGGCCCCGCCCACCTGGCTGATCCAGTTCGATGACGGGCTCGATCTCGAGGTCGTGTCCGCGTCCGTTGCCGGCGAGGACACCTTGGCCCCAGGCTGGTGGGAAGGCCTGTTGCAGGCCGTCGGCCACTCGCGGTTCCACGGCACGCGCCTGCGGCTCGTCCTGGACGACGAGGACGCCGCGGCCCTCTACCGATCCCTCTCGCCCGACATCCGCCTGCTGATCGCCCCTCCGGATTGAGCGCGACGACCCCGGAATCCGCCGGCAAATTGCGCAATACGAAACAGTTTCAGTGGACAGGTTCAGGTTCAGTGACAGGAGTCAGTGACAGTGACAGTGTCAGTGTCAGTGTCAGGGCCGCGTTGGTCGCGATGAGCGGCATATGACGACAAAGCCACGTCCACCCCGACACCGGACGCCGGATCCCGGACCCCGGATGCCGGATGCCGGGCGCCCGCCACGACCGGCAATCGTGGCGGCGAAATCGCGCCGGCGGATCGTGGGACCCGCGAACCGTTGCATCGGAATCCTGTTTGTGCTAGATTCCGTGCGGTCTTTTTCGATCCGGCTCTCCGGACTCGAGGCGACGATGACGACGGACGACGACCGGCCGGTCCTGACGCTCCAGGGCGGGGACGGGCCGCACGACGACTACGACGAAAGCCACATCCGGCTCCTCAAGGGGCTCGAGGCGGTCCGCACGCGGCCCGGGATGTACATCGGCGACACGGACGACGGGTCCGGGCTGCACCACATGGTCTTCGAGGTCGTGGACAACTCGGTGGACGAGGCCCTGGCCGGCCACTGCACCCAGATCGACGTCACGATCCACCCGGACGGGACCGTGACGGTCGAGGACAACGGCCGCGGCATCCCGGTGGGGACCCACGCCGAGACCGGTCGGTCCGCGGCCGAGGTCGTGATGACGGAACTCCACGCGGGCGGCAAGTTTGACCACGACTCCTACAAGGTGTCGGGGGGGCTGCACGGGGTCGGGGTGTCCGTGGTGAACGCCCTGTCCGAGTGGCTCCGCCTGGAGGTCAGGCGCGAGGGCGGCGTGTTCGTGCAGGAGTATGAACGCGGCGTCCCGAAGGAACCCCTGAAGCAGGTGGGCCGGTCGGGCCGCACCGGGACGACGGTGACGTTCAAGCCGGATTCCGCCATCTTCAGCGTCACCGAGTTTTCGTTCGACGTCCTGTCGCAGCGCCTGCGCGAGTTGTCCTACCTGAACCCCGGGCTCACGATCCGGGTCACGGACGAGCGCGCCGAGGACCGGTCCCACGAGTTCCGATTCGAGGGGGGGATCGTCTCGTTCGTCGAGCACCTGAATCGCCACAAGACGGTCATCCACCCGGACCCGATCTACCTCCGGGCGGTCCGCGACGACATCGAGGTCGAGGTCGCGCTCCAGTGGAACGACGGGTTCCAGGAGACGGCCTTCTGCTTCACGAACACGATCCACAATCGGGACGGGGGGACGCACGTGGCGGGGTTCCGGGCCGCGCTGACGCGCACGATCAACGCCTACGCCGAGGCCGAGAACCTGCTGAAGGGGTTCAAGGGCGCGCTGAGCGGGGACGACGTGCGCGAGGGCCTCACCATGGTCCTGTCGGTCAAGATGCACGACCCCCGATTCTCGTCCCAGACCAAGGACAAGCTCGTGTCCTCCGAGGCCCGTGGGGCGGTCGAAGGGGTCGTGTCGGACGGTCTCGCGGACTTCTTCGAGCGAAACCCCGCCGTGGCGCGCGCCGTCGTGGGGAAGGTCGTGGACGCGGCCCGGGCCCGCGAGGCGGCGCGCCGCGCCCGCGAGATGGTCCGGCGCAAGGGGGCCCTGGACAGCGCCTCCCTGCCCGGGAAACTCGCGGACTGCCAGGAGCGCGACCCCTCCCAGGCCGAGCTGTTCATCGTGGAGGGAGACTCCGCCGGCGGGTCGGCCAAGCAGGGGCGCGACCGCCGCTTCCAGGCGATCCTGCCGCTGCGGGGCAAGATCCTGAACGTCGAGAAGGCGCGCTTCGACAAGATGCTCGAGAACCAGGAGATCGTCACCCTGATCACGGCGCTCGGGTGTGGGGTCGGGTCGGACAATTTCGACATCACGAAACTTCGCTACCACAAGATCATCATCATGACCGACGCCGACGTGGACGGGCTCCACATCCGGACCCTCCTGCTGACCTTCTTCTTCCGCCAGATGCCCGAGGTCATCGAGCGGGGATACCTTTACATCGCGCAACCCCCGCTGTTCAAGGTCAAGAAGGGCAAGAAGGAACTGTACCTGCTGGACGAGCGGGCCCTCGCGGACTTCATCGTGGGGAACGGCGCCGAGGGCGTGACCTTCCAGCCGGCCGGCAACCTGGTTCCGTGGACGGTGGGAGACCTCAAGTCCTACCTGCGCAAGGTGCAGGCCACCCGTTCCGTGGCCGAGAGCATCGAGCGCCGCGCGGACTCGCGGGTGTTCCACGCGGTCTTCTTCCACGGCGACTTCGCTCCCGAGGGGCTGCGCTCCGGGCCGTCGCTCGACGACCTCGAGCGCCGGATCCGGTCCTACCTGGGCGAGTACCATCCGGATGCGGCCCCGGTCGAGACGGCGGTGGAGCTCGACGAGGAATACGACGCCAGGCGCCTGGTGGTGCTGACGCGACGCCGCGGCCTCGCGGTCCGATCCTCGGTGAGTTTCAAGAGCCTGAACCGTCCGGACGTCAAGGAGTTTCGGCGGCTCTACGGGGACATGAGGCGGCTGGGACCGTGGCCCTACGACGTCTCGATTGACGGAGAGGTCCGGCAGGTCCGCCGCCCGGAGGACCTCCTCGACCTCGTCATGACGCGCGGCCAGAAAGGGCTCGCGATCCAGCGGTACAAGGGCCTCGGCGAGATGAACCCCGAGCAGTTGTGGGAGACCACGATGAACGGGGAGAAGAGGACCCTCCTGAAGGTCACGGTGGACGACCTCGTCAATGCCGGGGACACGTTCACCCTCCTGATGGGGGACTCGGTCGAGCCGCGCCGGGAGTTCATCACGCAGAACGCCCTGTCCGTCCGGAACCTGGACATCTAGCCGGGTCGTCGCGAGTGGACGGGACAATCCATTTGGGCGTGGGCGAAACGTGACGTGGAACGAGCCCTTCACCGCCATCCGGATGCAACCGGGACCGACCCATGCCTGATCGCCCGTACCTGGCCGAGGTCGAGGAGTTCTTTATCGCGGCCATCCGCAAGGGCCTGATGCTTCGCGCCCACGACGTGGACGTGGTCCGAGACTGGGAGGCCCGCGGCGTCCCCCTCGATGTGGTCCGGCGGGGCATCGCGACCGGGATTCACCGCTTCCTGGAGGGGTCGGACCCCACGTCGCCCGTCCCCCCGTCCTTGAAGTACTACCGCACGTTCGTCGAGGCCGAGTTCGAGAGGTACTGCCGCGCCTCCGGCCTCCAGAGGACCTTCGACGCCATGCGCGCCCGGTCTCGGGTCGCGCCGGTCGATCCCGTCGAGCGGGCCCTGGGGGTCCTCGCGCGGCTCGCGGGGAAGGCGGCGAGCCCAGCCGAGGCGCGGCGCTACGAGTCCGCGGCCGCCCATCTGCGCGGCCTGGTCGAACGCGGCGTGGGCCCTGCCGACGCCCTGGACGACACGGACGATTTCCTGGTACAAGCCTTCCTGGCCGAGGCACGGCCGGAGGTCCGGCGGCGCATCGAGGCCAGGGTGCGCGAGCGGGTGGACGGGGCCGGCCGGCGCGGCCTGGGCCCGGCGGCTCTGGAGGACGTGGCGCGCGCGGAGACCCGGGCCGCGGTCGCCGCCGAGTCGGGGTTCGAGGGGCTGGTGGTCCAGGTCCTGGGGTCGTCATGAAGAAGACGTTCACCTGTACCGTCTGCCGCGACTCGGGCTACGTGACCGAGCCCGGGGGCGAGTTCGCGGTCGCCCGGATCTGCGAGTGCCGCTCGCCCTGCCCCCTGTGCGGGGACCGGGGGTTCGTGGTCCAGGCGATGGAGGGCGGCCCTCCCGTGAGGCGCGACTGCGACTGCCGGTTCCTGCACCGGCGGGTGCAGCGGTTCAACCAGGCCCAGATCCCGGCCAAGATGCACCACAAGACCCTCGAGGACTTCCGGGACCACGCCGGGAACCTGGCCATGGTGCGCCTGAACCTCCTGCGCTTCCGGCAATCCTTCCCCCCTCCCACCAACCAGGGGATCCTCCTGTGGGGTCCGCCGGGCGTGGGGAAGACACATCTGATCTGCGCGCTCCTTCGCCACTTCACGCTCGAGCGCGGCCTGACCGCCCGTTTCGTGGACTTCTTTCACCTGCTGTCCCGCCTGCGGTCCGCCTATGCCGAGGACCGGTCCGAAGAGGAGATCCTGGGTCCCCTCGTGGAGGTCGAGGTCCTGGCCATTGACGAACTCGGCAAGGGCCGCGCGTCCGAGTGGGAGGTCTCGGTCCTCGACCAGCTGGTCAGCCGTCGCTACAACACCGGACGCACCGTGCTCGCCACCACGAACTTCGACGTCTCGAGCGGCCCGGACGCGGGGTCGCCCGGCCCCGAGGACGCCGCCCCGGAGGCGGGGGCGCGACGGACGGGCGCGCGGGGACCGGGGACCGAAGGGCGCATCCGCCTCGTGGACCGCGTGGGCGAGCGGATCTACTCGCGCCTCGTCGAGATGTGCCAGTTCCTCGAGGTGAACGCCCCGGACCACCGGCGCGGCGCGCCTTGACGGAAGCCCTGGGTCACGGGCCGATCTCCTTGCGGCCCCGCAAGGCCCTCATCAGCGTGACGGCGTCCAGGAACTCGATGCTGCTCCCCATCGGGATGCCCGTCGCCGGGCGCGTCACGCGAACCCCGCGGTCGCCAAGGGCCCTGGCCAGGTAAAGCGCGGTCGTCTCGCCCTCCGCGTCGGCCCCGGTCGCGAGGATCACCTCGCGCACCTCCCCGCCGGCCACCCGATCGAGGAGGCCGGCCACGCGCAGGTGGTCCGGCCCGACGCCGCGCAGGGCCGACAGGACGCCCCCCAGGACGTGGTACAGGCCGCGGTATTCCCCGACCCGCTCGATGGCCAGGACGTCCGCCACGCTCTCGACCACGCACACGGTCGCCCGGTCCCGTGCGGGGTCCTCGCAGAAGCCGCAGCGCTCGGCTTCCGCCACGTATCCGCAGACGAGGCACGGCCGCACGGACCCGGCCGCGTCCGCGAGGCGGTCCGCGAGGTCCTTCATGGCGTTCGGGGAGCGCTGGAGCCAGAACAGGACGTATCGCGTGGCCGTCTTCTCGCCGACCCCCGGGAGTTTCGTCAGTTCGGCGATCAGCCTCTGGACCGGTGCCGGCAACGCCATGCGTCCGCCCTCGCGACTCTAGGATTCCTCGCGGACGTCCACGACGTCACCCCCGAAGATCTCGAGGACCCGGTCCACCACGGGGTGCTTCCGGAATCGGTCCAGAACCTGGCCCTGGGACTCCGGGGACGACGACCGGGTGGGAGGCCCCGAGGGCGGGGTCCGAGGGGGGCCGCCGGTGAGGCCCGGCCGGGCCATGCCCTGGTCCCGCGCCTTCGCGGCGGGGGGGCGAGGGGCGGGGGAGCGGGGCGAGCCGACCCGGGCGGGGGGACCCTGGGACGCCGCCGGAGGTCCACCCTCCCGGACCACGACGGGACGGTGCAGGGTCACGGGCCCCAACGGACGCGCCGGACCCGAGTCGGCCCCTCCGCCTGCGGCCAGGGCCTCGATGCGCGTGACCAGGTCCCGGACATCGGCCAGGGACCTCATTTCCGCGGCACGGACGAGCGCGGCCTGGGCGACCAGGTCCGGCACCCGCGATTCCGCGGCCTGGTCCGACGCGGCCACCACGAGGTGCAGCAGGGCCGCCAGGTACTCGACCGGACTGCCTCCCGCCAGCGCGTTCAGGTCCGAGACCTCGGCCGGAGTGAGGCCGGTCTCGCGCGCCGTATCGTCCCCGAGCAGCCGGACCTTGATCGCGTCCGACAGGACCCGGGCCACGTCCCGCAGGAACTGCCTGGGCGGGACCCCCCGGCCGCTCGCCTGGAGGAACACGCGCATGGCCGCGGCCGCGTCGTCCGTCAGGACCGCCTGGAGGACCTCCCGGGCCGCGGCCCGGTTCCCGGTCCGGAGGACCTCGGTCACCTGCTCGACGTCCACGCGCCCGTCGCAGAACGACGCGACCTGGTCCAGGAAGGACGAGGCGTCTCGCAGGCTCCCGTCCGCCTCCCGGGCGATCACGCGCAGGGCGTCCTCGCTGACCTCGAACCCCTCCTGCCCCGCGATCAGGCGCAGGCGTTCGATCAGCAGGTCCACGGGGATGCGGCGGAACTCGAAGACCTGACACCGCGAGGCGATGGTGGCCGGCACCTTGTGGGCTTCCGTGGTCGCGAAGACGAACACCACGTGGGCGGGCGGCTCCTCGAGGGTCTTCAGGAGGGCGTTGAACGCCTCCTGGGTCAGCATGTGGACCTCGTCAATGATGTAGATCTTGAAGCGGTCCCGGGCCGGGGCGAACGCGACGCCCTCGCGCAGGTCCCGCACGTTGTCAATGCCGCGGTTGGAGGCGCCGTCTATCTCCTGGACGTCCATCGAGATCCCCTGCGTGACCTCGACGCAGGAACGGCACTCGTTGCAAGGGTCGGGGGTCGGGCCGCGCTCGCAGTTCAGGGCCTTGGCCAGGATGCGCGCCGCCGTCGTCTTTCCCACGCCCCGGATCCCGGTGAACAGGTAGGCGTGCCCGATGCGCCCGGACTGGATGGAGTTCCGAAGCGTCGTGGTGACGTGTTCCTGGCCCACGACCTCGTCGAAGGTCTGGGGTCGCCACTTCCGAGCGATCACCTGGTAGGACATGGCCATCAGCCGACGGGAACATGCCGGGACGGGACACCCGCAACGCTGTTGACCGTTGCTTCCTTCCGGACCTGGCGGGGTTTCGCAGACATCACGTCGCCCCGTCCCGGCGATGACTTCTCTACCACGCGAGGGGATGGGTTGCAAGCGAATTGCGCGCCCACAGTGACCGCGGCCCACGCCCTCGCAGTCCTGGACGAGGTCCGGGCCATGACGTGGCCGCTGATTCAGCCGCAACGCCGGTAGGCGGATCGCGACTTGGTGTCATCGTGGTTCCCCTGGAGACGCGAACGCGAAGCGTCGGCGAAGCCAGCACTGCTCGCGTCTGGACGCGCGAACGCGAAGCGTCGGCGTAGCCAACCCCGCTCGCGCCAGCCCGCGACGGATCGCCGTAACAACCGCGGACTCCCGGGAGAGGGAGTGACTGGAGGCAGGTTCAGGAGACAGACTCAGTGGACAGGTTCAGGAACAGTGACAGTGTCAGGTCCACGTTGGACGCGGCGAAGGGGGCGTTGCGGCGGGTCCACGTG
>DYKK01000104.1 GCA_020722625.1 Anaeromyxobacter dehalogenans | reverse complement strand
GATTGACACGTTCGACGCGATGCGCCATCCTGGATGCCTGGTTGCGAACCGCAAGGAGGTGGCCATGGCCCGCAAGACGAACTCGCACCCGGACGTGCTCGTTTCCATCAACCCCGCGACCCTGGAGCCGCTGGGCGAGGTCCCGCTCGCCTCGGCCGAGGAGGTCCGCCAGGCCGTGCGCGACGCGGAGGCCGCCTTCCCGGCCTGGGCCGCCCTGGGCGTCGAGGGGCGCGCGAAGGTCCTGCTGCGCGCCCGGGACTACATCCTGGACCACGTGGACGACGTCTGCGAGACTATCTCGAAGGAGACCGGCAAGCCCCGCCTGGAGGCCCTCTCCGCCGAGGTCTTCCCGACTACCGACCTCATCACCTACTACGCGAAGCGGGCGAAGGAGGTCCTGGCGGATCGGCCCATCCCGCTCCACAACCCCCTGATCCGATCCATGAAGTCCTCGAAGATCGTGTATGAGCCGCTTGGGGTCGTGTCGGTCGTGTCCCCGTGGAACTACCCGTTCTCGATCCCCATGTCCGGGATCCTGTTTGCCCTGCTGGCCGGCAACACGGTCGTGTTCAAGCCCGCCTCGGACACGGCCCTGATCGGGCTGAAGATTGACGAGGTCCTGCGCCGGGGCGGCGGCCTGCCCGACGGCGTCTTCCGCACCCTCATCGCGTCCGGGCGCGCGATGGGCACGGCCCTGTTCGAGCCCCCGGTCCGCAAGGTCGTCTTCACCGGGAGCACGGAGGTGGGCAAGAAGATTCAGGAGGTCGCGGCCAGGAATCTCGTGTCCACGGTGATGGAACTGGGCGGCAAGGACCCCATGATCGTCTGCGAGGATGCGGACGTGGACTTCGCGTCGTCCGGCGCCGTGTGGGGCGCCTTCATGAACTGCGGGCAGGTCTGCTCGTCCGTCGAGCGCGTCTATGTAGCGCGGCCCCTGTACGACCGCTTCGTGTCCCTGTGCGTCGAGAAGACGCGGCGGCTGCGCATCGGGCAGGACGTGGACCACGGCGTGGACATCGGGCCCATGGCCAACGAGGAGCAACTGGCGACGATGGAGACCCACGTCCAGGACGCGCTCGCCAAGGGCGCGAGGGTCCTCGCGGGCGGGAGGCGGCCTCCGGGGCTGCGCGGCTACTTCTACGAGCCCACGGTCCTGGTGGACGTGAACCACACCATGCGCATCATGACGGAGGAGACCTTCGGCCCGGCCCTGCCCATCATGCCCTTCGATTCCGAGGACGAGGCCGTGCGCCTCGCGAACGACTCGATCTACGGGCTGACCGCGTCCGTGTGGACCCCGGACCGCGAGCGCGGGGAGGCCCTGGCGCGCCGGATCCAGGCCGGGACCGTCACGGTCAACGACCACGCCTATACCTACGGGCTCTGCGAGACCCCCTGGCAGGGGATGAAGGAGTCGGGCATCGGGCGGTCGCACTCGGACGAGGGGCTGCTCGAGATGGTCTTCCCCAAGCACATCCACCTGGACCACTCCCTGTCCTTCCTGAAGCGGCGGATGTGGTGGTACCCCTACTCGCGCGAGGCCTACGAGGTCCAGAAGATGGCCGTGCGCGCCTTCGTGAGCCTGCGCAACGTCCCGAGGTTCTTGACCGCGGTGGCCACCCGGGGGGACTACCGGAGGACCCTGTACTGAAGGCGCGGGCAAGCGGACGGGCCGCGGGCTGGCGTCGGGGCTCGCGTTTGCGTATCCTGGAAGTCGGATCGGCTCGGTCCGATTGCAGGGGCTTTTCGCCATGTACGCCCTCGCGGACCTCCTCCAGAAGGTCGGGACCTACCTGCCGGGAGCCGACCTCGACCCCATCCGTCGCGCCCACGACTACGCGGCGATGGCCCACGAGGGGCAGACGCGCCTGTCCGGCGTCCCGTTCGTCCAGCACCCCCTCGCCGTGGCGGACCTCGTCGCGACCCTGAAACTGGACGTCCCGAGCATCTGCGCCGCGCTCCTGCACGACGTCCGCGAGGACGCCCCCGACCGCACGGAAGACCTCGAGGAACGCTTCGGCCGGGAGGTCGCGTTGATCGTCGAGGGCGTCACCAAACTCCAGCGCTACCAGTTCACGTCGCACCTCGAGAAGCAGGCCGAGAACTTCAAGAAGATGCTGGTCGCGATGTCGCAGGACATCCGCGTCCTGCTGGTCAAACTCTGCGACCGCCTGAACAACATGCGCGAGCTCGAGTTCCTGACCCCTGCCAAGCAGCGTGAGATCTCGGAAGAGACGCTGAGCATCTACGCCCCCCTGGCCGAGCGGCTCGGCATCGCGTGGATCCGGACCGAACTCGAGGACCTGTCCTTCCGCTTCCTGTGGCCCGAGGAATACGCAAGCCTGAAGGAGCGGGCCGACGCGCGGCTCAAGGAGCGGCGCGGGTTCATCCGGGACGTGGTGGACGCCGTCACCGGGATGCTCGAGCGCGAGGGATTGAGGGGGTTCGAGGTGACGGGTCGGCCCAAGCACCTCTTCGGCGTCTTCAAGAAGATGAGGGCCCAGGAGATTGACCTCGACCACGTGTATGACTTCGTGGCGTTCCGCGTGATCGTGGGGCGCGTCGAGGAGTGCTGGCTGGTCCTCGGATATCTGCACAACCGCTGGACCCCCATCCCGGCGCGCTTCAAGGACTTCATCAACGTCCCGAAACCCAACGGATATCGCTCGCTGCACACCACGGTGTTCGGACCGGGCGGGGAGCCGATGGAGGTCCAGATCCGCACGTGGGAGATGCACCGGGTGGCCGAATCGGGCATCGCGGCCCACTGGACCTACAAGGAGGGCGGCGGGGTCGTTCTGAAGGACCAGGAGCGCTTCAACTGGTTGCGGCAACTGATCGAGTGGGCCCAGGAGGTCCGCAACCCGCGCCAGTTCCTCGAGACGGTCCAGGAGAGCCTGTTCACGGACCAGGTCTTCGTGTTCACGCCCAAGGGGGAGTTGAGGGTCCTGCCCCGGAGCGCAACCCCCGTGGACTTCGCCTACGAGATCCACACGGAGGTCGGGCACCGCTGCCAGGGGGCGCGGGTGAACCACCGCCTGGTACCGCTGAACACCCGCCTGCGGTCCGGGGACATGGTCGAGATCATGACCGCGAAACACGGACGGCCCAGGCGGGACTGGCTGTCCTTCGTGGTCACGGCCAAGGCCCAGAACAAGATCCGCGCCTTCTTCCAGGTCGAGGAGCGTGCCCACGCGGCCGAGGTGGGACGCCAGGTCCTCGATCGCGAGTTCCGGCGGCGCGGCGTGGCCCTGAAGAAGGCCCTGGACGGGGCCGGGCTCCAGCGCGTGCTGGACCGGTTCCGGTGCTCGACGCTCGACGAACTGGTCCGGCTGGTGGGGTTCGAGAAGGTCCGGGCCGCGGACGTGGTCGCCGAGGCGGCCCCGGGGGCGGTCGAGGTCGCGCCCGCGGCACCCGAGCCGCCGAGGGAGCCGGGGAGGCTGCGGGAGTTCTTCCTGCGGCG
Source organism: Anaeromyxobacter dehalogenans (assembly GCA_020722625.1). GTDB lineage: Bacteria > Myxococcota_A > UBA9042 > DTJE01 > DTJE01 > DYKK01. The sequence goes on along the minus strand of DYKK01000104.1, from coordinate 6,389 downwards.
TCCCAAGGGGATCGCGGTGGACGGGGTCGAGGACGTACTCCTGCACCTGGCGAAATGCTGCAATCCCATCCCGGGGGACGACGTGGTGGCCTTCGTGACGCGCGGGCGCGGCGTGACCATCCACTCGCGGGGGTGTCCCGGCCTGCGCGGCGTGGACCCGGACCGGCTGCTGCCCGCGCACTGGGTCAAGGGGACCGAGGGGCTCTTCGATGTCCCGGTGTCCGCGCGGTGCCTGGACGAGCCCGGGGTCCTGGCCCGCGTCACCAAGGAGATCGGCGACCGCAAGGCGAACATCGCCTCCATCATGACGCAGCCGATCGGGGACCACCTTGCGGACGTGCGCATGGTGTTGCAGGTCGAGGACCAGGCCCAGCTGGAAGCCATTCTGCGCGCCCTGCGCCGCGTCAAGGGCGTGGTCGGCGTGGACCGCCTGCGCCAGTCCGGGTCGTGACCGGGCCGTCCGGCGTTACACTCGCGGTCCGTGGGAGGGCACGTCGGCGATGGCCTGGACCCGCGACCAGATCGAGCGCCACACGAGGGACCTGCCCGAGGCCCCGGGCGTCTATCTGATGAAGGGCCGGGACGGCCACGTCCTCTATGTCGGCAAGGCCGTGCACCTGAAGAACCGCGTGTCCTCGTACTTCCACCGGTCGGGGGACCCTCGCCCGTTCGTCCGCCTGCTGTCGGGCGTCCTGGACCGCATCGAGGTCGTGGTGACCTTGAACGAGAAGGAGGCCCTGATCCTCGAGAACGAACTGATCAAGAAACACCGCCCTCCCTTCAACATCCTCCTGCGCGACGACAAGAACTACCTGTACCTCCGTCTGGACCCGCGCGAGCCGTTCCCGCGCCTCGACCTCGTCCGGCGCCGCCGGCCGGACGGGGCCACGTACTTCGGGCCGTACCACACCGCGTCCTCCGTGCGGGGCACGCACGCGTTCGTCAACCGGACCTTCGGGCTCAGGACGTGCCGGGACACGCAGTTCCGCAACCGCTCGCGCCCCTGCCTGGAGCACCAGATGGGGCGGTGCCTGGGTCCCTGCGCGCTGGGGGTTCCTCCCGAGGCCTACCGCGCGCGGGTCGAGGCGGCCCTGATGTTCCTGCGGGGGCGGCACGACGAGGTCGTCCGGGACCTCGAGCGCCGGATGGTGTGCGCGGCCGAGGCCGAGAACTTCGAGGAGGCCGCGAGGCTGCGCGACCAGTTGCGGGCCGTGCGGGCGGCCATGACGCGGCAGTCCGTGGTCCTGCCCGTGCGCGAGGACGTGGACGCCGTGGGGCTCGCGCGGGAAGGGGACACCGTGGCCTTCGCGGTCCTGCGCTTCGAGGCCGGGGTCCTGCTGGACCGGATCCCCTACGTCCTGGAGGGGGTGGTGGCCCCCGACGACGACCTGGCCGACAGTTTCCTCGTCCAGTACTACGCGCGCGCGCCGGTTCCAGACCGCCTCCTGCTGCCGAGAGGGGTCGTGGACGGCGCGGGCGCCCTGGCCGAGGTCCTGGGCGCGCGAGGGTCGCGTCGCGTCCAGGTGGCGGAGCCGGCGCGCGGCCCCCTGCACGACGCGCTGCGCATGGCCGAGGACAACGCGCGGCACCTGCTGCGCGAGCGCCTCGCGTCGTCGCAGGCCGTGGGGCGGGCGTTGCGGGCGGTCGCGGACCTCCTGGGGCTCCCCCGCCCCCCGCGCCGCATCGAGGCCTTCGACATGAGCCAGATCCAGGGGGCGGAGCCGGTCGGGTCCCTGGTCGTGTTCACGGACGGGAGGCCGGACCGCAAGGCCTACCGGACGTATGCGGTGCGCGGCGAGGCCGGGGCCGGGGACGCGGGGGCCATGCGGGAGGTCCTCTCGCGCCGGTTCTCGCGCGCCCTCTCGGAAGGGGGGATGCCGGACCTGGTCTTGCTGGACGGGGGACCGTCGCAACTGTCGGTCGTGTCGTCCGTCCTGGACGACCTGGGCCTTCGCGACCTTCCCCTCGCGGCCCTGGCCAAGTCCCGCGTGGTGGGGCGGGGCTTCGGGGCGGCCGAGCACTCCCCGGAGCGCCTGTACGTGCGCGGCGCGCCGGTCGGGGTGCGGGACACCGGCGCGGGCGTCGAGGCCGCCCCGATCGTCCCACCCGGGAACGACCCGGGCCTGCACCTGTTGATGCGCGTGCGCGACGAGGCCCACCGCTTCGCCGTGTCGTTCCACCGCAAGCGCCGCTCGCGCCGGGCCCACGCCTCGGTCCTCGACGACATCCCCGGCCTTGGCCGCAAGCGCCGGACCCTCCTCCTGCGGCGCTTCGGCAGTGTCCTGGCCCTCCAGGCCGCGACCCTCGAGGACCTCCTCGCGGTCCCCGGGCTCCCCGCCTCGGTGGCGCGAGCGGTCTTCGAGAGATTGCATGGGTGAGGCCACGGGATCCGGCATCCGGGATCCGGGGTCCGGGGTCCGATGTCGCGGTGGACGCGGATCCATTTTATTCAAAGAATTGCGGAAATTGACGGCGGATTCGGGTGCCCGATTTTCCGATTGACACGCCGATCGGGCCGGGTGTAAATAAGACGACTTTTCTTGCGGTCACGGCCGCGAGGGGAAGACGGAGGGATTCTTGTTCGACAAGCCCTTGTACTTGAGGGGGTTTCAGCCGTCGAGGCGCCGCAGGTTCGAGGCGGTGGGGGCCGTGCTGTTCGTGGCGACCATCGCGACGGTGAACTACCTCGTGTTTTTCCGGAGCAACGACCTGATCGAGCCCTCGCTGGATCAGCGGCTGGCCCTGACCGTGGAGGTCCCGGAAGCCGCGGCCACCGAGTCCCCGGCGCCGCGGGAGCCCGAGCCGGTCCGGACCGAGCCCCTGCGCGTCGAGGAAGGGGTGGTGATGCGCGGGGAGACCGCGACCCAGACGCTCCTCCGGCTCGGGGCTTCACCGGCGAGCGCGGCCGCCGCCCTGAACGCCCTCGGGGACCAGGTCAACCTGCGCGCCCTGCGGGTCGGGCAGAAGGTGGTCCTCGAGATCGGGTCCGACGGGACGATCGCCACGCTCACGTTCCCTCTCGACGTGACGCACTACCTGGAAGTGGCCCGTTCGGACGGGGGATACACCTGCGCCCGCAAGGAGGTCGAGACCCAGAAGGAACTCGTGCAGTTCGCCTGCATGATCCGCGGCTCTCTCTACGCGAGCCTGGAGCGGTGCGGCGTGGATCGGGACCTGGCCCCGGTCCTGTTGGACCTCCTGGAGGGCCAGGTGGACTTCTTCACCGACTCGCGGCGCGGGGACGTGATCCGCGTGTCGGTCGAGCGCGAGAGTCTGGACGGCAAGTTCTTGCGGTACGGCCGCGTCCGGGGTCTTTTGTACGAGGGGAAGGTCGTCACGGCCTCCGCCTTCCCGGTCGAGGTCGGAGGAACCGTGGAGTACTACGACGCGGACGGTCGCAGCGTGGAGCGCGCTTTCCGCAGAAGTCCTGTGAAATACACACGGATCTCGTCGGACTTCTCGCTGCGGAGGCTCCATCCGATCCTCCACGCCTACACCCCCCACCGGGCCGTGGACTACGCGGCCCCGCGGGGCACGCCGGTGCACGCGGTCGGAGACGGGAAGGTGGTCTTCAAGGGCCCCAAGGGCGCGGCGGGCCGGATGGTGGTTCTCCAGCACGAGGGCGGGTGGCAGACCTACTACGCCCACCTCGACAAGTTCGCCAAGGACCTCCAGGTGGGCGACCGGGTGACGAAGGGGACGTTCCTCGGGACGGTCGGTTCCTCGGGCCGGGCGACCGGCCCGCACCTGCACTTTGCGGTCGCCAGAGAGGGGCGCTTCGTCCACCCCAGGAGCCTCCTGACCTCGGCGGGCCAGCCCATCCCGCGCGAACTGGAACCCGAGTTCAAGACGGGCGTGGCCCACGTCGTCGGGGAACTCAAGGCCCTGAGCATCCGCGGCGTGGACGGGTCGCGGTCCTGACGGGTCGCGCGTCAAAGCGTCTTCAGGACCAGGATCAGGGCCGCGACCGCGGCCAGCAAGATCGCCGCGACCCCGGCGGCCATCAGGAGCCCCCTCCCAGCGTGAAGCGGCCCCACGCCCGCATCGAGACCGTGGTCCTGTTCGGCGAAGCGGCGCCGGTCCCTCCGGTGACCCGCGACCACCTCGGCCCCCATCAGGACGACCAGCCCGACCAGGCACGCGGCGAGCGCCGCGAGCAGCCACGCGTCGCGGCGGCTTCGTGACCGCTCGGTGGCGGACCGGACCCGGGCGGCGGTGTTCGCGACCTGGGTCAGGGCGATGGGGGACGCGGCCGCGAGGGTCGCGAGGGCGAAGGGGCGCGCCCTCTCGCGGGCTTCCCCGGGCGGGACGTCGCTCAGGATGGGAGCGATCCGTCCCTCCGGGAACCCGGTAGGTTCCACGGCCACGATCACGTCCGCGCCCCGCGCCGAGGGCCCCGTCTGGAGCGGTTCGCCGGTGAACCGAACCTGATAGACCCCGGGTCCCGGAAGGTCCAGGGCCACGCGGACCGGTCCGTCGCGCACCTCGAAGACCCTGGCGTCCACCAGGGGACCCGGGCCCCGGTCAGGGTCCCATCTCGCGAGGAGCGTGAACATCTCGCCCCCGGGGGGCGCGGTCACGACGGCGTCCATCCGGAGGCGGCCCGTTGCGCCCGGTCCGACCGTGACCTCGCGGACCCGCGTGCGGCGGGAGGCCGCGGTCATCAGGAACGTGGATTCGCACGCGCGATCCGGCCATCGAAGGGCCAGGCGCGCCATGATCCGCCCGACCCGCGGCTCCACCTCGAGGACGGTCCCGCCCCAGACCTCCAACGCCGCGCTCGTCTCGGCGATCCCCAGGCGGAGGGCCACCGTGCCGGGGGTGTCCGGTTCGCCGCTCCCGGCGGGTGGGGGCCCCACGAGGGCCAGGACGCGGCCCCGGTTTCCGACCTCGGGGACCCCGGTTTCGGACAGCAGGACCACGTTCCGGTCCGCGCACCGGACCTCGACGGGCCATCCCAGGGCCCGGAGGTCGGCCCCGGGCGACCCGGGCCGATCGGGAAATCCTCGTCCTGTGACCTCCCCTTCAAGGATCCCCAGGTCGTTTCGCGCGCGCAGGAGCAGGGCCTCGGGGGCCGGCCGGGGAAGGTGCACGCGGACCACGGCCGGCCGCTCCCCCTCCTGCTCGAAGTCGATCGCCCGGTCGCCCGCGGGGCCCCGCCCGACGACCTCCTCCACGCGGACCGGAACCGATCGGTGGGCGACCAGGTCGAACGATTCGAGGAGGAGGACCCCGGGTGGGTCACCGGCAGGGCCGGGCATCGCATAGACCGCGAGGGCGGTGGCCCGGACCGGGCCGCGCGTGGCCCAAAAGACCGCCGCGAGCCCGAGGGCCGCGAACAGGAGGACCCTGGACGCCTTTCGCCGGCGCGACACGGCCCATCATACGACGGCCCGTCCGGGATCGCCCGGTCCGGACCCCTCGATCAGTTGCTGATCTCGAACGTGTATTCCGTCTCGGCGCACGTGGCTGCGGTGCCCGAAGCCCGGAAGACCTTGATGTAGTACGTACTCGACTCGTCGTTGCACGTGCGGATGTTGTGGTGTTCCGAGCACCAGATGGGGTTGTCGTTGTTGTTCCCGCCGCAGCAGGCGTCCTCAGTCGTGGCCCCGTCCTGGCACTCGCCGGGCCGGCAGCAATTCCACGTGGGGGTGAAGCTGGTGACGCACGGGTTTTCGCCGAGAGGAGTCGTAGTGTCCTGAAGATCCGTGTAGAACTGGTAGTCAATCGCGTCCTTTGTTCCGGTCCCGCAGGACAGGGACGCCGAGTCGCACCCCCCGCGATAGACGTTGATCCGGACGGAGCCGTCCGTGGGCTTGGTCAACCGGACGCGGAGACGGTAATTGTCCTGTCCATTGGCCTCGAAGGTCCCGCTGTCCGCCGTATCCGTGAAGGTGAACTTGTACCAGTCCACGTCGCTGTCCGGAACGATCCGACCCGACTGGGTCTTGAGGACCTGTCCCGGCGTGGCGTCGCTCCCGCTCCCGATGTCAATGGCCTGCGCGCATTGGTTTCCGGTACCGTCGTTCCCATCCTGCTGGCACTCGCACCCGGTGGCGAACAGGTGGTCCACGTCGTACCAGCCCCCTTCGCAGACGGCGATGCACGCCCCCCCGACGCACTGCGGGCTTCCGTGCGACACGGTTCCGCACATGTCGAGGGCCGGGTCTTCGTCCGTTTGGCCGTCGCAGTCGTCATCCTGGCCGTTGCAATCTTCCTGGTTGGTGTTCGAATAGTCGTTGCAATCCAGACCAGTGCCCGACGCATTGCAGAAATACGTTCCCTCGTTGCAGAAGTCGCCGTCCGCACCGTCGCAGGGCAGGCCCTTCTGCGGAAAGTCCTCGTCGGTCGCTCCGTCGCAGTCGTCGTCCTGATTGTTGCAGGACTCG
>DYKK01000103.1:1165-9937 GCA_020722625.1 Anaeromyxobacter dehalogenans | reverse complement strand
TCTCGGCAGCACGACGGAACACCTTGATATGTCGTGGTTTCGTGCCAGCCGCGACTTGGAAGTCGCGGCCCCAGGGTGGTGAAATGAAACGAAGCAAATTTCATGTCTATTCGAAGAATTGCGGAAATCGATGGCGGATTTGGGACAGGCCCGTGTGCGCTACGGGCAATCCACCAGGATCGGGGAGGCGGTGTGGGATCGGGGCCAGGCGTCCGGCAGGCAGTCGCCGTCGGTGTCCACCATCCGCTCGCGTGTGTCGTGGCCGCAGCCCGCGCGGACCTCGTTTTCCCAGAAGTTCGTGCCGCAGCCGCCCTTGGACGGCTTCAGGAGGTTCGCCTTGTCCTTGTTCGTGGCCTCGTCTCCGAAGGCGTCCATCCGCACCACGAGGTGGTCCCCGTTCACGTCCGCGATCTCGAGGAGCCGCTGGTTCCCGGGCCACTCCTCGGTCTGGGTCCAGCCCTGGCCTTGCAGGCCGTACGTGTACTTGTACCCGATGCGCACCCCACGCCCGTCCGCGGACAGGGCCGGGTCGAACCACGGCAGGTCGAGGACCACGGTGAAGACCCGGTCGTCCCGCACCGCGTCCCCGTGCGTCCCGTCGTCGTACATGGGGATGACGTTGGGGACCCAGTTCCCCAGGGTCTGGTTCGCGGCGTCCACCTGGGCCAGGGTCAGACAGGCCGGGGGCGTGCCGTCGCGCCCGCAGACCGGCGTGGTCTTGTGGACTCCGCCGGTGAAATACACGGCCTTGCCCGGCGCGTCCGCGGCCCACTTGAACGGGTCCACGGCCGCGCAGTTGCCGTCCAGGGCCCCAGGCCGCAGGTCCGCCAGGAAGACGACCCGCATCCGGTCCGTGGCGTAGCAGATTTGCACGGACTGGCGCACCGAGGCCTCGGCCGCGAGCAGGGCCTCGGCGAATCCTAGCGGCGTCACGTCCGGGGCGAACGCCTTGAGGAAGTCCGGGTCCACGAGGTCGCACACCCGCGCCCCCTCCGCAAGCGCCCCGGCGAACGGATACAGAGGCGTCCCGGCCCCGCCCGCGGCCCCGACCCCGCACGGGTCCGGGGGGATCTGCCCCGCCGCGTCCGACAGGCGCGCCACCAGGACCGCGAACGCGGTCACGTCCGGGTCCTGGGACTGGCGGACCGCCCGCGCGACCTGCGCCACGACCGCGGGCGGGATGGACGCGAGGGCCTGGCCCTCAGCGAGGGCCTTGCCCATCAGGACGAGGCTCGCGACCGTGCCCGCCGCGTCGAGCGCGGACTGGGCCGGGTCGTCCCCGACCAGGAAGCACCCCTCCGGGTCCAGGACCGACACCTGGCGCTCGACCACCGGGACCAGCCCGATCCGGTGCGCCCCGGGCCAGCGCGCGTCCACGCGCAGGTTGCGGTACGCCGACGTCCCCGGCAGGTGGATCGCGAAGACGTCGGCCGGCACCGGGGCGCCGTTCGTGACGCCCGGGAGCGCGTGCCCCCCGGACCACCGGCAACCGTCGATCCGCGCGCACGAGGCGCCCGCACCGCACGGCGCCGCGAGCGGCTCGTCCCAGGTCCCGACCGAGCCCGTCGCCTCCGGGACCTCGCCCCCGGTCCCCTGGAACAGCCGGACCTCGGTCCCGGCCGGGGCCCCCGGGACGCGCCCGACGACGAGGTTGTCCGAGGCGCCCGGGATCAGGGTGCTCCGGTCCCGCGTCGCCACGTTGACGACCGGTCCCTCCAGGCCGCAGCCGTCCATCACGGTCGCCAGAATGCCCAGGACCCCCAGGATGCCCCGCCTCACCACGCCACCTCCAGCGACGCCTTGGACCGGAACACCTTCCACGTCTGGTCCGGTTCGCGCTCCCGGACCTGTTCCTTATACAAATATTCGAAATAATATCTGAACCGCAGCCCCTCGTATTCCCACGACAGCCCGGCGAACCCCTTGCCCTTCCAGGTGCGGTCGTTTCCGTACCCCTGCTCGAGCGTCCCCTTGCGGCGGTCCTCGCGCCACCAGTCCATCTGGCCGCCGACCTCGACCCGCAGACCCGGGATCACCCCGAGCCCGACCGCGAGGCGCTGCGTCGTGATCAGCCCGGTGTAGTCATCGTCCTCCGTGGTGTGGCTCCGGTAGTCCTTGTCGAAGATCACCTTCCCCTTGTAGGCCACGTCAAGGCCCTGCAACGCATCGAAGGCGACCTTCGCCCGCAGGACCCCGATCCCCGTCCGGCGGTCCTGGTTGCGGCGATACACGCTGCGCGGGTCCCGGCCCCGGTCCGTCGAGTTCGCGTAGTCGTACAGGTCCACGTCCGTATAACCATCGCTGTGAAGAAAGTCTGGATACACCTTGTCCACATCGCGGTTCTGGCGGTTCGTGGCGTACCCGATGTAGGTTCCCTCCAGGGACAGGTCTACCGGGCCGCTCGCGAAGTCTGCGATCAGGGTCCCCCCGTACCATCCGATGCACGACTCCACGAACGGCTCATCGAAGTCCACGAACTCGTTGGCGAGGTTCAGGGTCGGCAACTGCCCCCCCTCGATCAGGCCGTCGGTCAGCAGGACGTCCGCCTCGCGCCTCGCCCCGAAGATCGAGTTCCACTCCGGTCCGATGTAGAAGGACTCCGCGCGCAGGGACAGCCCCACCCCGAACGGGTCCGCGGCCTCGGCCCGGACCCGCACCGCCACGTCCGTGGTGTCCTTGTACACCACCGGCGACACCCCCTGGTTGTCCGCAACCCCGTTCGCGGTCAACCGCGGATCCAGACGCCCGACCGAGACCCCGGCGAGCAGGTTCGCGCTCAGCCAGTCCAGGGGCTCGACCTGGGCCTCCAGCGTGGTCACCGAGTTCAGGTATCGCGAGTAGTAGTCCACCGCGTGGTCCCAGGAGCACCCGGCGATGGGGTTGCCCAGCTCGTCCACGCACGACCCGTACGGCGACCCCACCGCGTCCGGGTCGGTCCTGTCCACCTCGACGTCGTTCGTCAGGGTCGAGACGAGCGTGAAGGTCCCGACGTCCGGGGCCGCGACCACCCTGGCCCCGTACGCCCAGTCCTGGCTGTAGAAGGGGCGGGTCAGGGACGGGTCCCCGATCCCTGTGCTCCACCAGGGGCCCACGTACAGTTTCGGCAGCGCGATGGCCGCGAGGTCGTACGACACGATCCCCCCGCCGACCACGCCCGCGACGAAGACCCCCTTGCCGTTGTCCCGGTCAATGTAGCGCACCTTCCCGATGGTCCAGGGGTTGAACATCCCGAGGTCCGACGACCCCACCGTGACCGAGTTCGTCCACCCCTGTGCGAACGGGATGCTGGCGCGCACCCACGTCCCGCGCAACTTGATGTAGGACGCCCGGTTCATCCCGAGCGAGTCCCCGGACGTGTTCACCTCGCCGCCGTACTTGCGCTCGCCCGACTCCCACCAGTCCTGCCACATCTCCCCGAAGCGGCTCTGCAAGCGCGCGTACGCCTGCACCCGGGGCGAGACCCGCCCGAAGACCTGGAGTTCGAACTCCGTGCCCACCCCGTTGTCGCCCGCGATGTCGTCCGGCCAGAAGGGGTTGCCGTACGACAGGACCCCCTGGCTGTCGTTGTTGCGATACAGCCACTTGGTGTACAGGCGTCCGGCCAGATCGAAGCGCGCGAGGTCCGCCCCGGCATCCGGGGAGGTCGCGAGCACCATGGCGCCCAGGCCGGCCGCCACCCACGATGCGCGAATGGTCTTCACGGGCCGCCTCCCGGCTCGGGTCACGGATAGACCATGGGCAGTTCCACCAGGGGACTCGCCTCCGGCTTGTTCGGGTCACACCGGAAGCGCAGGGCCTCGTGCTGGGCCTTGACCTCGTCGTCCCCCCCCACGCCGGGGGCCACCAGGACGTCGATCACGTGCGGGTCGCAGTCCCAGTCCGACCCCCCGCCGAACCGGTGGGGCCCCGCGTATTCGTTCACCTTGCGCGTCAGGAGGTCCCGCGCGTCGGGGTAGCCCTCGTTGCTCTGGACCACGACCTGCCAGCCCCAGCCTCGGCCGGGGACGCCCCCGAGGTCCTGGGCGTCCACGACCGCTTCGATGGTCTTGCCCTTGACCCGCGTGACCTTGGGGATCACCACGCCGGGGCGCAGCGCGCCCGCCTTCTGCGAGACCTCGGCCTGCAACCGGGCCTTTCCCTGAGGGCTGATCAACACGACCTTCTCCCAGCACGACTCGGGCCGGAACCGGACGTTCAGCCCGGGGAGCCCCTCGCAGAACCCGCTCCCGGCCTGGTGGTCCCGGTCCAGATACACCTGCACGAACTGGAGCGAGAACCCGTTCCCCTGCCACGCCTTCGAGTCCCACGGGTCCTCGACCTTCGCCCGGAACCCCACCCGGAACACGACCTCGCCCCCGCGCGTCCCGACCTCGAACGAGGTCAGGTCGAAGGACCCCGGCTTGTACGCGGGGTCCGTCGGATACTGGTACGTCCCCGGTCCGTCGTCGTCGCGCGTGGGGTCCTTCCAGGACGCGACCGTGTCGGCCGCGGCGTCCGGGACGGCCCACGCCAATCCCACGAGAACCCCGACCCAACCTCCTGCTCCGCGCATCGTCGTCCTCCCCAGGCGTTTCATGCGCGAGAGCCTAGCAATCTCCGGGACAGACGACAAGGATGAGATTGGTGCTTTTTCCCGACTCCCCGATGTGGTAAAGACCAAGGCCGTTGGGTGGCGCTCCCGAGGGATGGTCACCGTGACGAGCCACGAAGGAGGATGCCGATGAGACCGGTCTATGCGGTGACGGGCGGGGTCAGCAAGTTCGCCAAGGCCCGCCCGGACAGGACCTTCCAGGCCCTGGTCAAGGAGGCTTACGACTACGCCTTGAAGGACATCGGACTGGAGCCGCGCCAGGCCAACGACCTGGTGGACGGCACGGTCGGGTCGTACTTCTCGGACCACTTCCAGCGCCAGTTGATGAGCGCGATCATGGTCCAGGACTACCTGGGGCTCGTGCCCAAACCCGGCCACCGTGTCGAGGGCGGCGGCGCGACCGGGGGCCTGTGCTTCCAGGAGGCCTGGAAGGCCGTGGCGGGTGGCGACATGGACGTGTGTCTGGCCTACGGCTTCGAGACCATGAGCCACGTCCAGACGTGGAAGGGCAACGAGTTCATCGCCCTCGCCTCCGACGTGTCCTTCGATTATCCGGTGGGCGGCTTCTACAGCGGGTACTACGCGATGATGGTCACCCGCCACATGAAGGAGTTCGGGACCACGGTCGAGCAGATGGCCCATGTCTCGGTCAAGAACCACATCAACGCCATTTACAATCCTTACGCCCAGAAGCACCTGCGGATCACGATCCGCGACGTGCGCGAGGCCCCCGTGGTGGCCTGGCCCCTGACCCGGCTCGACATCTGCACCATGAGCGACGGGGCCGCCTGCGCGATCCTGGCGAGCGAGGAGGGCCTCGCGCGGATCGAGAAGGCGGCCGGCCGGTCCTTGCCGAAGGTCCGGGTCACGGGGATCGGCCGCGGCACGGACGCGATGCGCATGGCGGACCGGCCCCACCAGTCCTTTGAGGACTTCTACCGCTACAACGCCCTCCCCAACGAGCAGGACGCGGACAGCCGCGCGTACTACAAAGACCTGTGGGATCGCGGGTTTCGCTACCCCGGGGTCCACTCCTTCCGCGCGGGGAGGATGGCCTCGCGCCAGGCGTACCAGCGCGCGGAGGTCACCGACCCGTTGAACCAGATTGACTTCGTGGAACTGCATGACGCCTACACGTCCAGCGAGATCCAGACGTACGAGGACATGGGGCTCTGCCGCTACGGGGAGGGCGGGCGTTTCGCGGAGTCCGGGCTCGCGTTCATGCCCGGGATCGAATACGGGCTGGACCTCCCGCAGAGGCCCAAGTGCTCGGTGAACCCCTCCGGCGGGCTCATCGCCTGCGGGCACCCGGTGGGGGCCTCGGGCCTGATGCAGGCCGTGTTCGCGATCTGGCAGTTGCAGGGGGCCATCGGCCGGCACTTCGGGAACGACCGGCTCCAGGTGCGGGGCGCACGGCGCGGCGCGATTCACAGCCACGCCGGAACCGGCACCTACGTGACGGTGTCCATCTTGGAGAAGGAGGATTGACCCCATGGAGAACCACGACATCCCCACCCGCCCCGAGGAGACCCTCGACGGCACGGTCGTGTTCAACGTCCCGTTTCCAAAGGACCTGAAGGACCTGGCCGGCATGGCCCCGGTGATCGTCAAACAACCTTATCACATTGATTATATCCACAGTTATGGTCAGGACTCGCCCTTCTTCGCGGGGCTCGCGAACCGCCGCCTGCTCGGGTCGCGTTGCACGGCCTGCGGACACACCTTCGGGACCCCCAGGATGTCCTGCATGGCGTGCGGCGGGGACTGCGAGTGGGTGGAACTCCCCCAGGAGGGGCGCGTCCACACCTTCACGGTCTGCCACTTCGGGAGCGAGGAGTTCCTCCCGGAGTGCCCCTATGTCCTGGCCCTTGTCGAGTTCGAGGGCGTGGACACCCTGTTCCTGACGCGCCTGCTCGGCGTGGACCCGGCCCGGCCTTCCCTGGACTGGATCGGGATGAAGGTCCGGGCGAAGTTCCGCCGCCTGTCCCGGTTCAAGCCCACGGACGTGTGGTTCGTCCCCGCGTAGGGCTCCCGTCACGCGGCCCCGTCCACGAGGGCCAGCACGTCCTCGCGCCCGAGTCCCCGGAAGTCCGGGACCACCCGGTCCGCGAGCGCGGACTGCTCGGGCAGGGTGTAATCGCTGCGCACGGCCAGGACCCTCATCCCCGCGGCCCGCGCCGCCAGGATCCCCGAGTGGGCGTCCTCGACCACCAGGCAACGGGACGGCGGCAGCCCGAGGCCGTCCGCCGCGGCCAGGAAGATCTCCGGGTCGGGCTTCACGCGCGCGCAGTCGTCGCCCGTCTTCACGACCCCGAAGAAGGGCGCGAGCCCGGTGCGTTCCAGCACCGTGAGGACGTATCGCGACGACGCGGACGAGGCAAGGGCCAGGCGAAACGCGTCGCCCCGGAGGTCCGCAAGGAACTCCCGCGTCCCCGGGATGACCTGGACGCCGCGCTCCTCGACCATCGCGATGATCCGGTCCATGCGCGACTCGACGAGGTCCTCGGCGGGCTCTTCCAGCCCGAACTTCCGGCGGTAGAACTCCATGTTCTCGACCGCGGCTCGGCCCGGGATGCGCGAGCGCTCCTCCCGCGTCAACTCCCGCAACGACCGTCCCAGGGGGGCCAGGATCTGCTCGGTCGCGGTGAAATACAGGACCTCGGAAGCCACCAGGGTCCCGTCGAGGTCGAAGATCACGCCGACCGGCGTGGTGGGTGGCTGTTGGGGAGCCCCTGGGGACATCAGGCGTACAGACCGCGCAACTCCGCCGCCGCGGTCAGGCGGTTGATGGCCACGATGAAGGCTGCGACCCGCATCGGCACCTTGTACTGGATCGAGGCGTCGAGCACCGCGTGGAACGACGTGGCCATCACGCGCCGCAACTCCTGAATGACCTGTTCGAGCGGCCAGTAGAAGCCCACCCGGTTCTGGACCCACTCGAAGTACGACACGGTCACGCCGCCCGCGTTGCACAGGATGTCCGGGATGATGAAGGTGCCCTTGGCGTTCAGGACCTCGTCGGCGTCCGGGGTGCAGGGGCCGTTCGCGGCCTCGGCGACCACCCGCGCGCGCACCCTCGGCGCGTTCTCGCCCGTGATCTGATTCTCGAGCGCCGCGGGGATCAGGATGTCCACGGGCAGTTCCAGCAACTGCATCGGGTTCTTCATCGCCTTCGCCTTCTTCGAGGTCTCGAAGCGCGTCAACAGGCCATTGTGCTCCTTCTTCCAGGCGATGGCGGCCTCGACATCGATCCCTGCGTCGTTCTGGTAGCCCCCGGTCACGTCCGAGATCGCGACGATCCTCGCACCCTTTTCGGCCAGGAGTCGCGCCGCGTTCGCCCCGGCGTTCCCGAACCCCTGGATGGCCACCGTGGCGCCCTTGAGGTCCATCTTCAGGTGGTCCGCGGCCTCCTCCAGACAGAAGACCACCCCCTGGGCCGTGGCGATGTCGCGACCGCGAGACCCGCCGACCTGCAGCGGCTTGCCCGTGACCACCGCGGGCAGGTGGCGCTTGAAGTGCATCGAGTACGTGTCCATGAACCACGCCATGACCTGGGCGTTCGTGTTGACGTCGGGCGCCGGGACGTCCTGGTCCGGGCCGATGTCGTCCGCGAGGGCCGCGAAGTACCGCCGGGACAGGTTCTCCAGCTCGCTGCGAGACAGCCGGGTCGGGTCCACCACGATCCCGCCCTTGCCCCCGCCGAACGGGATGTCCACGACCGCGCACTTCATGGTCATCCACAAGGCCAGGGCCTTGACCTCGTCCAGCGTCACGTCCTGGTGGTACCGGACCCCTCCCTTGGCCGGCCCGCGCACGATCGAGTGCTGGACCCGGTACGCGGTGAAGACCTCGATCCGCCCGTCGTCCATCCGGACCGGCAGGGTCAGGATGATGACCTTGCGCGGGTCCTTGATCATGGCGACCTGGTTGGGCTTCAAGCCCAGAACCTTGATGGCCTGATCGAACTGGGTCATCGCGTTGTCGTAGGCGCTCAAGGTCATGTGGCGCCGAGTCACACCCTGGCTCCCGCCCTGCTCTCCGTCTTTCCGAGTGCCACTCATGGTTCCTCCCTTTCCGTGCCAACGTGCGGATCCGCCCGGACGGCGTCACCGCCCCAACCGCCGGACTCTAGCACACATCCGAGGCGCAAGACTCCCTCAAGTCGGGGTCCCGGCGTGCGC
>DYKK01000103.1:0-1065 GCA_020722625.1 Anaeromyxobacter dehalogenans | reverse complement strand
CCCTCAAGTCGGGGTCCCGGCGTGCGCTTTGTCAACCCGCCCAATCCGCCGTCAGATTTCACAAGCCGTTGAACCTATTGGCTTTGACGCGGATCCTCATTCACCACTGTTTCACGACAGCGGCTCTGCGACTTCAATCCGCAATCCGAAAGCCTGATTCGCCGCCGTCGAGGCGGTGAATCAGGGAACCCCCGAGACGGTTGACAATCCGGGAGGCGGCTCCTATGTTCTGGACCCGGGGAGTCCGCGCGGACCCCGGACAAGGCACGAGGACGCGATGGTGGACAACGGCCGGATCGATCGACCGTTCGATCGGGACTCCGGAGGCACTCCTCGTCCGGATGGCCCCGATCCTTCCGCACCCACCGGTCCGCCCGGCGGCGCCCCCCCCGGTGGAAACGCGGACCCTCCCGCGGACCACGAGGAAACCCCTGTCGCGGGCGATCCGCAAGCCCCGGAGCAGACCCGGGACCGCGTGGCCGAGCTGGAAACCCAGGCGCGGGAGGCCCAGGAGCGCCTGTTGCGCGTGGCCGCGGACTTCGAGAACTACCGCAAGCGAATCGAGCGTGAGAAGCAGGAATACGTCAAGTTCGCCCACGAACGGATCCTGCGTGACCTGCTGCCGATCGCGGACAACCTGGGACGCGCGGTGCAGCACGCACGCGACAGTGGGGAATCCCCCGTGCTGCTGTCCGGGGTGGAACTCGTGGTCCAGGAGTTCCAGAAGGTGCTGGAACGGTACGGAGTGACCCCGATTGAGGGCGTCGGCCGGCCGTTCGACCCCATGGTCCACGAGGCCCTCCAGACGGTCGAGATCGAGGACACCCAGCCGGGCCTGGTCGTCGAGGAGATCCAGCGCGGCTACCTTCTGAACGGTCGAGTCCTGCGGCCGGCCCTCGTCTCGGTGTCCGCCTCCCCGGAACAGACCCGGCCGGGGATTCGCCTGCCCCTCCCGGACGACACCGAGTGACTCGCCGTTCGCGCCGTCCCGCGACCGATCTCCGAGACAAACACGGACTGCCAGGCGATGTCGCGACAGAGGGCAGATTCAGTGGACAGGTTCAG
>DYKK01000102.1:2693-9941 GCA_020722625.1 Anaeromyxobacter dehalogenans | reverse complement strand
GAGGAAGGCGACGACCGCCTCGGTCAGGTGGGAATCCACCTCCACCCGCACCCGGCGGTGGAGCAGGGCGTGGGGGATGACCCACTCCAGGCGGGGGGCGTACCGGCGCATCTCGCCCTCCAGGAAGGGCTCGGGGTCCCGGCCCGCGACCCGCGCCGCCTCGCGGACGACGCGCGCGGTCCCGGCGAGCCCCACCGGAAGCCCGACCTCCACCACGGCCGCCCCGGTCCGGCGCGCGAGCGTCCTCGCCGCCTCTCGACCGTAGGGCAGGGACACGATCAGCCCCGCCTCGGCGGCGCGCCGGAGGGTGGCGGGGCCTTCCCCGGACGGCCAGACCGACACCACGTCGAGCCCCGCGCCCCGCGCGAGCAGCCGGACGACCTCGTCCCGGTCCGCGAGTCGGTCGGGCTCGAGGCGGTCCAGGGGGACCCCGACCACCGCCGCCGCGTCGGGCCGCGTCGGGACCGCGGGCAGGTCCAGGGAGCGCGCGACCGCGTCGAGGGCGTCCGCGTATCCGCCCCACCACCCGTCGTCCCCGCGACCCCCGCGTACCTCGAACACCGGCCGGTCCGGGGGGACCTCGCGCGTGTCGGAGGGGATCAGCCGTGCCCAGGGGTCCCCGGTCAGGGACGCGCACCAGTCGTGCCGTGCGATCAGGTCCACCGCGGCCCGGACCTCGTCGGCGGTCCCCAGCACGCGAAACGCCATCCCCGGCATCGCGTTGGCCGCGAGGCACGTCCCAGCGAGGGGCCCGGCGGGAGGGGCGGACCCGTCAGCCGGCGTCTTCCCCGAAGATCTCTCGCATGAAGTCGTCAAACCGGCTGTCCTCGACCGGAGTGGGGACCGGGTGGACCTCCACGGAGTCGGCCAGGACGTCGGCCGCGAGGCGGCGGAAGGTCCTCGCGATCTCGGAGTCCGGGGCGATCTCCACCACGGGGTGCTTGATCACCTCGGCCCGTCGGACCGCCGGGTCCACCGGGATGGTGGCGAGGATGCGCGTGCCGAGCGCCGAGGCGAAGGCCTCCAGGGCCGCCATGTTCGTCGTGGAGTCCTTCTGGTTCACGATGAGCCCGCCCAGTGCGATCCCGTTGGAGGCGAAGCGCCGGACGGCCTTGGCAATGTTGTTCGCGGCGTAGAGGGCCATCACGCTCTCGGCGACCACGATATAGACCAGTTCGGCGCGACCCGGGCGGAGCGGGGCCGCGAACCCGCCGCAAACCACGTCCCCGAGCACATCGAAGATGGCGACGTCGTAGCCGCCGCGCTTGATCAGGTCCAGGTCCTCGAGGATCTCAAACATGCGCGAGACGCCGCGCCCTCCGCAGCCCACGCCGGGTTCCGGGCCGCCGGACTCGATGCAGTGCATCCCGAAGCGGCCCTCCATCACGATGTCCGAGGCGTCGCGCACCCGGGTGCCCAGCTGCTGGATCACGGTGCGGATCGGACCCCCGTGGACGAGGGTAATCGTGGAATCGTGCTTGGGGTCGCACCCGACCAGCAGGACCTTGCGGCCCTCGATGGCGAGGACGGCCGAGAGGTTCGAGGCAACCGTGGACTTCCCGATCCCCCCCTTGCCGTACAGCGCGACCATCCTGGTGCGCGGTCTGTCCTGTCCCATGGCATCCGTCCGCGCCGGACCACGGGATTCTAGACACCCGGTGCGCCGGCGGCAAGGACGGCCGCCGAAACCTCGCGGACAGAGACATCATTGCGTTCGAAAAACGCGCAACCTGGAGGCGCGAGTTCCACTCGCGCCGGCTGCGCGGCCTCCGAGCCGCGCGCGCGTGATGGCTGCTGCCGCGAATCTGGAATTCGCGGCTCCAGGGTGGTGAAATGAAACGCATCCGATTTCACGTATGTTCGAAGACTTGCGAAAATTGATGGTGGATTCGGGACAGCCGCAAGCCTTGCCCGCGCACCCCGGTCGGGATAGCATCCGGCGCGACCACGGGCGGAGGCGCACCGATGTCGGACGCGAGGGTCCTGGACGGCAAGGCCGTGGCGGCCCGGGTGCGGGCCGAGGTCGGCGAACAGGTCGCCCGGCTGGCGGCCCGGGGGGTGCGGATCTCGCTGCACGTGGTCCTGGTCGGGGACGACCCGGCCTCCGCGATCTACGTGCGCAACAAGGGCCGTGCGTGCGAGGAGGTCGGGATCCGGGGGGTGACGCACCCCCTCCCCGCCGAAACTCCGGAGGCGGACCTCCTGGCCCTGCTGGACCGCCTGAACCGCGACCCGGAGGTGGACGGCATCCTCGTGCAACTCCCCCTTCCCCCGCACCTCCGGGCGGACCGCGTGATCGAGGCCGTGGACCCCGCGCGGGACGTGGACGGGTTCCACCCCGCGAACCTGGGCCGCCTGCTGTCGGGCCGCCCCGGGGTCGTGCCCTGCACCCCGGCGGGGGTCTTGCGCCTGTTGGACGAAAGCGGCGTGGACCTGAAGGGTCGCCGGGCCGTGGTCGTGGGCCGAAGCCTGATCGTGGGCAAGCCCACCGCGATCCTGCTGCTGGCGCGACACGCCACCGTGACCGTGTGTCACTCGCGCACCCTGGACCTCGCGGAGCGGGTCCGCGAGGCCGAGGTCGTGGTCGCGGCCATCGGGAAGGCCCGGATGATCCGGGGGGACTGGGTGCGGGAGGGCGCGGTCGTCGTGGACGTGGGCATGAACCGCGATGAGGCCGGACGGTTGTGCGGCGACGTGGACTTCGAGGCCGCGAGGACCCGGGCCTCGGCCATCACACCCGTGCCGGGTGGGGTGGGCCCCATGACCATCGCGTTCTTGATGCGCAACACCCTCCAGGCCGCCTGCGCGCGCCGCGGGATCGCGCTGGATTGAACGTCGGGGTCATCCCATGCCGGGTCTTCTGCGCAGATTGCCCTTCTCGTGGGCCGTGGGCCTGGCCCTGTTCGCAGGGGGCCGGGGCCGGGGGTCGGTCGCCACGACCGTGTCCGTGCTCGGCATCGGGGTGGGGGTCGCCACCCTGACCGCGGTCCTCGCCGTGACCGGCGGGTTCGAGGAGGCGTTCCGCGAGCGCATCCTGGGCGTGTATCCCCACCTGGTGGTCGTGGCCCGGGGCGAGCAGTTCTCGGACTACGCCGAGGTCACGGCCCGCATCGCCCGGATGCCGGGCGTGGTCGGGGCCAACCCCTCGACCTACGACGAGATGATGATCTCGGCCGACGAGGGCACCGCCGGGGTCATCGTCAAGGGTGTGGACCTCGAGGGCGTGGACCGGGTCTCCGGGCTCGCGGCCCTGACCCGCTCGGGGTCGCTCGCATCGCTGCGCCGGCGCGAGGGCGAACCCCTGGGCGTGGCCCTCGGGTGCGGGCTCCTGGAACGGCTGCGCCTGACCCCCGGGGACCGCGTGACCCTGACCTCGCCGATCCGGGGGATCGAGGGCCGCACCGCCGGGCCGCTCGGCATGGCGCCCATCCAGGGGACGTTCGTGGTCCGGGACTGCTTCGATACCGGGTTCCACGAGTACGATTCCCGCCTCGTGGTCATGGACCTGCGCTCGGCCCAGGTCTTCCTCGACCGGGGGCCCGCGGTCCGCTGGGTCGAGGTCCGGCTCGCCGACCTCGACCACACCGAGGCCGCGGGCCGCGCGATCCTCGCGGACCTGGAGCCGTTCACCCTCCCCGACCTCCTGCGCGAGGTCTCGCGCCTGCGCGAGGACGCGGCCCGCGTCGCCGGCCGCACGCGCCCGGCCACCCTCCCGGAGTTCGTCCGCGCCGCCGGGTCGCTCTACAAGGCCCTCCTGTACAGCGACCTCGGCTCCGGACAGCCGCGCCGGTTCCGCGTGATCGACTGGAAGCAGATGAACCGCAACCTCTTCTCGGCCCTGCGGATGCAGAAGGTGGTGCTCGCCCTGTTCTTCCTGATCATCGTGGTGGTCGCGGCCTTCAACATCGTGGGGACCCAGGTCGTGGTGGCCCGCGAGCGGATCAAGGAGGTCTCGACCCTCGTCGCGCTCGGGGCGAGCCGGCGCCAGTTGTACCGGGTCTTCGTGGCGCACGGGATGACCCTCGGAACGGCCGGGGTCGCGGTGGGGCTCGGCCTCGGGCTCCTCGTGGTGCGCGGGATCCAGGGGCTGGACTACGCGCTGGACCCGGAGGTCTATCACATCCCGACCCTGCCCGCGGTGGTCCACCCCTTGGACGCGGTCGTGATCGCGGCCCTCTCGCTCGCGGTGGTCTTCGCCTCGTGCCTCCTGTCGTCGTTGCGGGCCATGCGCCTCGACCCGATCGAGGGGCTCCGGAAGATCGCCTGAGGCACATGGAACCCGGGACCCGTCACCCCAGGACGGCCGCGAACCTCGCGAGCCCCGCGAGGTCGCGCACCTCCTCCGCGAGCAGGGGGACCCCGAAGACGGGAATGGGGTCCACGGCCGACCGCAGGGACCTCACGTGCGCCTCGTCCCGCTCGGCGAGGTCCCGGTACCGTCGCGCGAGGACCAGGACCTCGGTGGCCAGGTCCCGGAGTTCCTCGGGCGGGAGCAGGCTCAGCGCCGGGGCGGACCCCAGGGCGTCCTTGACCGCGGCGGCGTCCACGACCGAGCCCGCCAGGCCCGCCGGCTCCCCCCCGGGCATCGGCCAGGCGTGGACCCGGTTCGCCACCACGGCCGCCGGCGTGATCCCGCGGCCTTGCAGCGCCGAGAGGGTCGCCAGGACCCCCTCGGCGCAGCGCTCCCCCGGACGGCAGACCACCAGGGTTGCGCTGTCCGGCCCCGACAGCAGGGTCCTCACGCGGGCCGCCCGCTCGCGAAACCCCTCGAAGAGGGGCTCGAAGGCCAGCACGAAGTCGAGCACCGCCAGGAAGGTCTCCTCGCCCGCGAATCGGCTGATCCCTTTCAGGATCAAGGATTTCCACCGGATGGCCTCCAGGCCCGCCCGCGACAGGCCGGACGAGGCCCGCACGAACAACTGGAAGACCTCGGACGACAGGAGGGCGTTCAGGCGCGCGGGCGCGTCGAGAAAGTCCAGGGCGTGCCGCTCCGGCGGGGTGTCGAGCACGACCCGCGTGTAGCGGCCCGATTCCAGGGCCTCGAGCAGGCGCTCCATGGCCGCGTACTCGTGGGTGCCGGTCATGGTGCCCGCCGCCTTCCGGAAGAAGATGTTGTCCGTGATCCGCCGCCGGGTCGCGTCGTCCGGGACGAGACGCGTGACCAGGCGCGTCATCTCCGTCGCCGCGTCCAGGACCACGGCGTGCAGGGACCCGGACCCCGGGGCGGTCGGGCGGGCGGGACCGAAGCCCTCGAGCGCGACCGGCTCCTCGACCCCGGCCGGCCCGGACAGGCCCAGGGAGGTCCGCAACCGGTTGGACGGGTCCACGGTCACGGCCAGGACGCGCTCGCCCTTTCGGGCGAGGACCGCGGCCAGGGCCGCGGCCAGGGTGGTCTTCCCGACCCCTCCGTCCCCCAGGACCACGGCGACCGCGCGGGACCCCAGGCGCTCGATCAGCGCCCCGAGGGGGCCGTCCGCCAGCCGCCGGTCCTCCCAGGCCGTGTCGGCGCCTTCCCGCATCCGCCCTCACGCCCCAGCGCCGGCCCGGTGACGGCCGAAGACGTCCGCGAGCGCCTGCGACACCTCGCCGAGCGTGGCCCGGGCCCGCACCGCACCGAGTATCGCCAGGGTCACCTCCCGGCCCGCGAGCGCCGCGTCGCGCACCTCGTCCAGGGAACGGGCCGCCGCGGCCGGGTCCCGCCGTCCCTGGAGATCGCGGAATTGCCGTTGCCGCGCCTCCTCGAGGCTCCGGAGGGCGTCGGTGTCTGAACGCGCCGCGCCGGTTCCCCCCTCCCGGTCCTCTCGCAGGCAGTTCACGCCCACGACCCGCGCCTCGCCCGCCTCCAGCGCCTTCTGCTGGCGGTACGCGGATTCCTCGATGGCCCGGCTCACGAATCCGCTCTCGATGGCCGCGACCATCCCGCCCATCGCCTCGACCCGCTCGACCAGGCCGATGGCCCCGGCCGCGATGCGGTCGGTCAGGGCCTCGACCACGTGCGAGCCCCCCAGCGGGTCCACGAAGTCCGTCACGTGCGATTCGAACGCGATGACCTGCTGGGTGCGCAGGGCGAGGCGCGCCGTCTCCTCCGTGGGAAGGCTCAGGGCCTCGTCCAGCGCGTTCGTGTGCAACGATTGCGTCCCCCCGAACACGGCGGCCAGGGCCTGCAACGCCACGCGCACCACGTTGTTCCACGGTTGCTGGGCCGTCAGGGTGCACCCGGACGTCTGCGTGTGGAAGCGCAGGGCGCGCGAGCGCGGGTCCCTCGCCCCGACCCGGTCCATCAGGGTGGCCCAGGCCACGCGCGCGGCGCGGAACTTCGCGACTTCTTCCAGGAAGTGGCTGTGGCAGCCGAAGAAGAAGGACAGGCGCGGGGCGAAGGCGTCCACGTCCAGCCCGAGCCCGTGCGCGGCCCGCACGTACGCGAGGCCGTTGCCCAGGGTGAAGCCCACCTCCTGGACCGCGTCGGACCCGGCCTCCCGGATGTGGTAGCCGCTGATGCTGATCGGGTTCCAGCGCGGCAGGCGCCGGGCGCAGAAGGCGATCAGGTCCGCGGCCAGCGCGAGGCTCGGTCCCGGCGGGTAGATGTAGGTCCCGCGCGCCACGTACTCCTTCAGGATGTCGTTCTGCGTCGTCCCGGACAGACGCGCCGGGTCCACCCCCTGCTCCTCGGCCGCGACCCACAGCATCGCCAGCAGGATCGGGGCCGTGGCGTTGATCGTCATCGAGACCGAGACCCGGTCCAGCGGGATCCCCTCGAACAGGCGCGCCACGTCGTCCACCGTGGCCACCGAGACGCCCACGCGGCCCACCTCCCCCCGCGCGAGCGGGTGGTCCGGGTCCAGGCCCATCTGCGTCGGCAAATCGAAGGCCACGGACAGGCCGGTCTGCCCGTGGTCCAGCAGGTACCGGAAGCGGCGGTTCGTCTCCTCGGCGGTGCCGAAGCCCGCATACTGGCGCATGGTCCACACCCGGCCCCGGTACATCGTCGGGTACACCCCGCGACGGTACGGGGGCTCCCCGGGCAGGTCGAGGCCCGGGCGGTCCGCGACGTCCAGCGCGGTCAGCAGGAACGGCCATTCCTCTCCGGTGGAGAGCCGATGCGGGCCATCCCCGGGGAGGACCCCCCGCTCGTCCGCCCCGACCCGCCGGAACCAGTCGCGCAGCCGCCGGCGTTCTGCGTCGTCTCTCGGGTCACTCATGGGGACCTCCGGGGTCCGGGATCCGGGGTCCGGGGTCCGGCGTCGCGGC
>DYKK01000102.1:0-2593 GCA_020722625.1 Anaeromyxobacter dehalogenans | reverse complement strand
ACTCATGGGGACCTCCGGGGTCCGGGATCCGGGGTCCGGGGTCCGGCGTCGCGGCAAACGCGGCTCCGTCGTCACGCGCCGCCCATCGCGTCCAGCGTGGCCCTGACACTGACACTGTCTCTGTCTCCTGCCACTGAACCTGTCTTCTGAACCTGCGCTTGCCTCGCCCGCCAGTCCGAGGTTCACTCGAACTCCACCAGGTCGGCCCCGGTCTCGACGCGGTCCCCCTCGGCCACCCGGACGGCCGAGATGGCCCCGTCCCGCCGCGCCTTGACCTCGTTCTCCATCTTCATGGCCTCGAGGATCACCAGTCCCTGCCCCACCGCCACACGATCCCCGGGCCGCACCAGGACCCGGACCACGCGGCCCGGCATCTGGGCCCGCACGCGCCGCGACCGCGACCCCGGCAACCCCGCGCCCGTCCCCGGGCCGTTTTCGGCCCGGGCCCGCGCCACGACCAGGGAGCGGCCGGGCCAGGTCACCGTCGCCCCTCCGTCCGGGGACCCGGTCGAAACGTGCGGCCTCAGGACCCGCCCCGAGGGGAGTTGCAGGATGGGACCTCCCGGGGCGCGGGATACGCCGACGGTCACCGGCACGCCCCCGACCCGGACCTCGACCCGGTCCGGGGCGACCCGCACCACCTCCACGTCCCCCGCGACCCCTTCCCCCGCCCGCACGGTGTAGCGATGCACCGGGTCACCTCCACGCGCCCCGCCGGCCCACGCCCGGCAAGACCGCGGCCCTCCAGGCCGACACGCGCCCGCGCCCCCCCGGGGAGGCCGGGGCGCGCGCCTCCGCCAGGACCAGGGCCGCCACGGCCGCCGCGGCCTCCTCGACCCCGGGTCCCGGGTCCCCGGGCAGGCCGATCCGACCCAGGATTCCCGTGTCGTAGCGGCCCCGGAGGAACTCGTCCGACGCCAGCACGTGCAGGAGGAACGGCACGTTGTGCCGCACCCCGGCGATCTCGTACTCCCGGAGCGCCTGCGCCATCCTCGCCACGGCCTGGCCGCGGTCCTCGCCCCAGGCGACCACCTTCGCGACCATCGGGTCGTAGAACGCCGTGACCTCGTCCCCCTCCTCGACCCCGTCGTCCACCCGCACGAACGGGCCGCCGGGCCGCCGGTACCGGACGAGCCTCCCCGGGCTCGGGAGGAAGCCGTTGAACGGGTCCTCCGCATAGACGCGGCACTCGATCGCGTGCCCGCGCTGGCCCAGGTCCTCCTGGGACCACGGCAGGGGCGCGCCGAAGGCGACCGCCGTCATGGCCCGCACCAGGTCCACCCCCACGACCACCTCGGTGATCGGGTGCTCGACCTGCAAGCGCGTGTTCATCTCCAGGAAGTAGAAGCGCTTGTGGCAATCCACCAAGAACTCCACGGTGCCGGCGCACTCGTATCCGATGGCCTGCGCGGCCCGCACCGCCACCGCGCACATCTCGTCCCGCACGTCCCGAGGGAGGTCGCAGGCCGGGGTCTCCTCGACCACCTTCTGGTGGCGGCGCTGCACCGAGCACTCCCGCTCGAACAGGTGGACCACGCGGCCGTGCCGGTCCGCGAGGACCTGGACCTCCACGTGGCGAGGACCCTCCAGGAACTTCTCGACATAGAGCGACCCGTCCCCGAACGCGGCCACGGCCTCGCGAGAGGCCGCCTCGAACGCCGCAGGCAGGTCCCCGTCGCGCTCGACGAGGCGCATCCCCTTGCCCCCGCCCCCGGCCGCGGCCTTGAGCATCACCGGGTAGCCGGCCTCGGCCGCGTCGCGTCGGGCCGCCGCGGCGTCCCGGGCCGGCGCCAGGGACCCCGGCACCACCGGGACCCCGGCGTCGGCCATCGTCCTTCGCGCCAGCAGTTTGTTCCCCATCGCCCGGATGGCCCCGGCCGGGGGTCCAATGAACACGAGCCCCGCCCGGTCGCACGCGGCGCGGAACTCCGCGTTTTCGGACAGGAACCCATAGCCGGGGTGCACGGCCGCCGCCCCCGTGCGCCGCGCCGCCTCGACCACCTTCTCGATGTCGAGGTACGACTCGCGCGGCGTGGAGCCGCCCAGGGCGACGGCCTCGTCCGCGATCCGCACGTGGGGCGCGCCCGCGTCTGCGTCCGAGTGGATCGCGACCGTGGGATGGCCCGCCTGCCGGAGCGCCCGCAGGATGCGGACCGCGATCTCCCCGCGATTCGCAACCAGGACCTTGGGGTGCGGTGCCCGGCTCCCGCCTGTCTCGGAGCACGCGCGTTCGCCCTCGACGTCCGCGGACTCGCCCGCGCGATCACCTTGGGGTGGTGGGAAGGGCCCTTGGGGAAACGACTGGTTCATTTGATTCGCGAGTTCGCCTTCTTGGCGAGGGCGTACAGCGCGTCGGAGTCGCAGAACTTTCGCCCGCACGACACGACGACGACGAGGTTTCCGTGGGGCTGAAGGAACGCGACGTGCAGGACCTCGCCCCAGTAAGCGAAGAACGACGACCCGGCCACCGGGGCGACCTCGACCGCGTTCGGGTAGGTCGCGAAGGCCTGCTCCCACCGCTGGCGCGCCGCCCGGCCGTCGCCCTCGCGGAACACCTGGATGGCGAAGCCGAAACCACCCCCCTTCACCGGCT
>DYKK01000476.1 GCA_020722625.1 Anaeromyxobacter dehalogenans | reverse complement strand
CGTGCACCGCGACCCCGGATCCCGGATGCCGGATCCCGGACCCCGGACCCCGGGGACAGGTTCAGTGGACAGGTTCAGCAACAGTGTCAGTGTCAGGGGCAGTGTCAGGGTTGCGTTGGCCGCGGGGACAAGGCATCCCGGCGGGTCTGCCTTGCCGACCCGCCGGACCCGTCCTCCCGGTGACATGCTTGAATATCCTTGACTTCGATTCCGATCCGTGCAAAATGAACATCGGATGTTCAAGGAGTCGCAAGCGTGCTTCCGCGAAGCCTGGAAGCGGTTCTGAAGAAGGCCGCCCGCGAGTATCCGGTCGTGACCGTCACCGGACCCCGGCAGTCGGGGAAGACCACCCTCGTGAGGGCGGCCTTTCCCGGGCATCGCTACGTGTCTCTCGAGGCCCCGGATGTCCGACAGGCCGCGCTCGACGACCCGCGAGGCTTCCTGCGGGCCCTGGGCCGCCGCGTGGTGCTCGATGAGGTCCAGCGCACTCCGGACTTGTTTTCGTACTTGCAGGGTCTGGTGGACGAGGACCCGGAGCCGGGCCGGTTCATCCTGACGGGTTCGCAGAACTTCCTGCTCTTGCGTTCCATCAGCCAGACCCTGGCCGGTCGGGCGAGTGTGTTGCACCTCCTGCCGTTGTCGCTGGACGAGGCGCTTCGTCGGGAGCCGGTTCCCATCGAGCGGATCGCGGACGGGCCGGTGGACGGGCAGCGGCCCCAGGTCGGGTCGTTGTGGGAAGTGCTGTTCCGGGGCCTGTATCCTGCGGTCCGGGGCCGAGGACTGGACCCCACCGCGTGGTTTCGAAACTACGTGCAGACCTACCTGGAGCGGGATGTTCGGGACCTGCTGGCCGTCGGAGACCTGGATGCCTACTCGCGGTTCGTGTCCCTGTGCGCGGGTCGCAGCGGGAGTGTCCTGAACCTGTCGAGTTTGGCGGTGGACTGCGGGGTCAGTCACACCACGGCGCGACGATGGTTGTCGGTCCTGCGCGCGAGTTTTCAGGTGATCCTGCTTCCCCCATATGCTCGTGGGTTCAACAAGCGCCTGGTCAAGAGCCCGAAACTCTACGTCACGGATCCAGGACTCCTTTGCTACTTGCTCAGGGTCCGGTCCCCGGAGGACCTCGCCCTGGGACCGATGCGGGGCGCCGTGTTCGAGACGTTCGTCGTCTCGGAACTGTGGAAGCGCCGGGTCCATGCAGGCCGGGACCCGGACCTGTATTTCTTCCGGGATGCCACCGGGCACGAGGTGGACCTGATCGTGGACCTGGGCGCGGGCAGGGCCCCGATCGCGGTCGAGATCAAGTCCGGGGAGACGCTCGCGGGGGATGCGTTCAAGGGCCTGGACTACTGGTCTCGCCTCTCGGTCGGACGGCACGAGGCGCGCTCGGTCCTGATTCATGCCGGGGATGCCGCCCACCGCCGGCGCGACGTCCTCGTGAGGCCCTGGTGGTCGTTCTGACGCGAGGCCTGTTTCGTGTGTATTCGAAGACTTGCGGAAA
>DYKK01000101.1 GCA_020722625.1 Anaeromyxobacter dehalogenans | reverse complement strand
AATGGCGTTGCGCCGCCTCATTCGGAATCCGTCGGCTTCAGGCGGCGTTCCAGGGGGGCCGCGCGGGCGGGGCCGCCGGGGAGGGCCTTCAGACGCTCGATAAAGGCGCGGGCCGCGTCCGTACGCCCCAGCGCGATCGCGACCTCCGCGGCCTCGGCGAGGGCGTCGCGCAGGGCGGTCCCGGTCAGGGTGCCGGAGCCCAGGGCCTTCCGGTAGGCGGTCAGGGCCGCGTCCAGGTTCCCCCCGGCCTTGAGTTGCCGCGCGCGGGCCAGGTCCGCCTGGGCCTTGCCGAGGGCCTGCTCGCGGTCCTCCGCGACCGCCGGTTGCGCAACGCCCTCCTCGGCCTCCATCGCGGGTGGGGCCGCGGCAGTCGCCTCGGGACGGGCCGCGGGGAGCCGGGTCGGCCCCCCACCGCCCAGGCGGAAAGCGCTGGAGCGGCCGCCCGCGGCCTTTTCGAGGGACTCGGTGGACAGCCCTCCGGTCACGGGCACGCGCTGCTCGACGTCGTCGCGGGCCGCCTGGACCCGGTCCGCCGGGGTCCGGGCCGGGGGCGGAGCGGGCTGCATCGCGACCTTCTCCGGGGCCTTCTTGCGATCCCTCTCCCGCGCGGACCCCGCCGGCGCCCGCGCCGCGGGGGTCGCCTTCGCCTCGTCCTGGTCCCCCCGCGCGGTCGGTTCGGCGGCGAATCGGCCTCGCCATCCCCCCTTCCGCGCGTCCGTCTCGGCCCCCCCGACCGGCGGGACCCCCCCGGCGCGGTCCCGCTCGCCGGCCGGGCCGGCACGCGCCTCCGCCGGCTCCGACTCCGACACCGCGGCCCGCTCGGCGCGCTCGATCCGGATGAGCCGGTCCTCGGTGCCCACCTCGAGCAGCAGGTGGACCCCGACTCCGACCGCGACCACGACCACCAGGGCCCCGGCGAACGCGGGCGACAGGAGGAAGCGCTCCAGGAAGGACCACAAGACCGGGACGGTCCCGGCCCTCCTGCGGGCGTATCGCTCGGCCTCCCGCAACAGGCGCACCCGCACGTCCACGGGCAGGGGCACGGCCGTAAGGCGCGAGGCCGCCTCCCGCACGGCCCGCACCGCCTCGACCTCGGCCCGCAGGGCCTCATCGCCCGCGAGCACGGCCTCGAACCGCGCGACCTCGTCCGGGGACATCTCCCCGTAGGCGTACTCGAGGACCCTTCCCCTGGCCTCGTCGCTCGTCATGACCCGTCCCCGAACGCGGCCAGGTCCCTGCGGAGCGCCTGCACCGCGTAGTGCATCCGGCTCTTGACCGTGTTCTCGTTCACGCCGAGGACCTGCGCGATCTCGGCGAACTTGAGGCCCTCGGCCTCGCGCATCAGGAAGACCTCGCGCTGCTCCGGGGGCAGGCGGGCGAGCCCCTCCTCGAGCGCGGCCGAGAGTTCGCGCGACAGCCCGCGGTGGACCCCGTCCGGCTCCCGGCCCGCGACGACCTCCGACAGCGGGCGGTCGTCCGGGTCCTCGACCGCATCCAGCGACGCGGCCCCCGCGTCGGGCCGGGCCGCGCGGGCCCGCATCACGTCAATGCACAGGTTGCGGACCACGCGGAACAGAAACGTCCTGAACGAGCAGTCGCCCCGGAACGACGGCGCCCCGGTGATGACCCGCATGAAGACCTCCTGCACGAGGTCGCGCGCCGTCTCGCGGTCCCCGAAGAACCGCACCAGGTACCCGAACACCCGATCCCCGTGACGGTCCAAAAGGACGCCGAAGGCCCGCTCCTCGCCCCCCGCGAACCGGCGGTACAGGTCCTCGTCGGCGAGCCCCGCGAGGGGATAGACGGGGCGTCCTCCCGTTGGTTTTGCCGCGGGAGCCAGGAGGAGTGACAGGAACCCGAACACGTCCTCTCCCCGTCCGGTCGCCCCGTCCCCCGAGACCCCGCGCGAGGGTCATTCGGGTTCGACCTCGCCCGGCAGGAGCGACTCGACCCCGGCTGCCCGCCCGCGCAGGGTCGCGGCCACGTATCGCGCGATCAGGTCGGCCTCGACGTTGACCTCGTCCCCCGGGCGCAGCGCGAGGAGCGTCGTGGCCCAAAGCGTGTGCGGGACCAGCACGACCGAGAACTCGGCCCCGCGGACCTCGGCGAGGGTCAGGCTGACCCCGTCCACGGCCACGGACCCCTTGACCGCCAGCAAAGGGCGGACCTCGGCGGGGGCGAGGAGGACCATGCGACGGGCCTCCCCGTCCGGGGCCACGCGCCGCACTCGCCCCACGCCGTCCACGTGGCCGGACACGAGGTGTCCGCCCAGCCGACCGCCGGCCTGCACGGCCCGTTCCAGGTTCACAGTCCGGCCCGCGCGCGCCCGGGCCAGGGTCGTGCGCGCCAGGGTCTCGGACGAGGCGTACGTCTCGAACCCGTCCGGCAGGACGCGCTCCACGGTCAGGCAGGGGCCGGACACCGCGATGCTCTCGCCCGGGGTCAGGGGCCCCGACGCGAACGAGGCCCGGATGACGAGGCGCAGCCCGCCCCGCTCGGCCCGCACGTCCGTCAGGGTTCCGACCGTCTCGATGATTCCGGTGAACACGCTTCCGCCCGTCCGTCAAGGTCCGTCACGCATTCTACCATGAGGTCCGGACCGACCCGCCGGGCGGAGCGCAGGGTGAACCGGGCGGCCTCCGACAGGGTGCGACGGCCCAGGTCGCGGACGAGCGGCACGGCCTCGGGGTCGCCGAGGACCAGGGGGGCGCAGAACAACAGCAGGCGGTCCACGAGGTTCGCGCGCAGCAGGGAGGCCGCGAGCGCGGCCCCGCCCTCGACCAGGACGTTCTGCAAGGACCTGCGGCCCAACTCGGCCATCAGGGCGGGCAGGGCCACGAGCCCTCCGTCGTGCGGGAGGACCAGGACCTCGATCCCGGGCCCCCGAAGCGCGGCCCGGCGGCCCTCGGGGGCTGCCTGCGTGCACGCCACGACGACCGGGGCGTCCCGGGCGGTGCGGGCCAGACGCGACCCCGGCTCCAGGCGGGCCTCCTCGTCCACCACGACCCGGACGGGGGTGCGCGGGGGTCGCCGCACGAGCGTGGGCAGGAGCAGAGGGTCATCCGCGATCGCGGTCCCGGCCCCCACGACCACCGCGTCCGACACGGCGCGCAGGCGGTGGACCACGCGGCGGGCCGGCTCCGCGGTGATCCACCGCGACCGTCCGTCCCTCTGCGCGATGCGCCCGTCCAGGGTCGCGGCCATCTTGAGGGTCACGAACGGCATCCCGGTCGTGATCCAGCGGAAGAACGGCTCGTTCAGGCGGCGCGCCTCGGCCTCGAGCAGGCCGACTTCCACCTCGACGCCCCGGCCTCGCAGGGTCTCGATCCCGCGGCCCGAGACCCGGGGGTTGGGGTCCACGGTCGCCACGAAGACCCGGCGGACCCCCGATTTCAGGATGGCCTCTGTGCACGGCGGGGTGCGGCCGTGGTGGCAGCACGGCTCGAGGTTCACGTACAGGTCGCACCCCTCGGCGCGAAACCCCACCCGGCGCAGGGCCTCGACCTCGGCGTGGTCGCGCCCCACGGCCCGGTGGTGGCCGGTCGCGACGAGGCGCCCGTCGCGGACCAGCACGGCCCCGACCATGGGATTGGGGCTCACGTGGCCCTCGCCCCGCCGGGCGAGCCGCAGGGCCAGGCGCATGAAGTCCGCCGGCGTCCCGAATCGGCTCATCGCGGGGGGTCCTCGGGCGCCGGGGTGTCCTTGCGGGTGCGCCTCCTGCGGCGGCCCAGCAGGGCGCGGATCTCCTCCTCGAAGGCCGTGATGTCCGTGAACTTGCGATACACGCTCGCAAAGCGGACGTACGCGACCGGGTCGCGCTCCCGCAAGAATCCCATCACTTGCTCCCCGATCCAGCGCGACTCGACCTCGTGGATGCCACGGTCCTGGATGCCGGCCAGGAGGGAGTCCACGAACGCCTCGAGGTCCTGCACCGGGACCGAGGTCTTCTCGCACGCCCGGAGCATCCCCTCGAGGACCTTGTGTCGCCGGAACTCCTCGCGCCGGCCGTCCTTCTTGACGACGACCGGGACGAACTCCTCGCGGCGCTCCCAGGTCGTGAAGCGGCGCCGGCACTCGGGGCACTCGCGGCGCCGGCGGATCGAGGCCCCGTCCGGCGACACGCGCGAGTCCACCACGCGGCTGTCGAGGTCTCCGCAGAAGGGGCACTTCACGGCGTCATCGCTCCCGCGAACCCGACCCCCGGGCCGCCACCCCGCCGCGGCCTTGCTCGATGTCCGCGATCTGGTCGAGGCGGGGCCGGTGCCGGGGGTCGAAGACCGCGCCGAGGTAGGCCTCGACCACCTCCCGTGCGAGTTCCGGGGCCATCAGGCGCCCCCCGATCGCGAGGACGTTCGCGTCGTTGTGGGCCCGGGCCAGGCGCGCCGTGGTCACGTCGTGCACGACGGCCGCGCGGATCCCCCGGACCTTGTTGGCCGCGATCGCCATGCCCAG
Organism: Anaeromyxobacter dehalogenans; assembly: GCA_020722625.1. Taxonomy (GTDB): domain Bacteria; phylum Myxococcota_A; class UBA9042; order DTJE01; family DTJE01; genus DYKK01. The sequence goes on along the minus strand of DYKK01000101.1, from coordinate 5,592 downwards.
GCCCGTCCCGCACACCAGGATGCCGGCATCGGCCTGGCCGGAGGCCACGGCCTCGGCCACGGCCCGCGCGTACGTCGGGTAGTCCACGGGAGGGGAGGGGGCGTCCGTGCCGAAGTCGCGGACCTCGTGGCCGCGCGAGCGCAGGTATTCCACCAGGGCGGCCTTCACGGGAAAGCCCGCGTGGTCCGCCCCCACCGCGATGGTCCTCGGGGACTGGGGACGGGGGGTGCCCTCCATCGCCGTTTCCCCAACAGGCGAGTCCGGCGCGGCCCGCGCGGCGCCGGGGTCACGCGGCGCCGGCCGCCTTCTTCTTCGGGACCAGGACCACCCGGTCCTTGTAGAACCCGCACTCCGGGCAGACGCGGTGCGGCAACCGGGGCGCGCCGCACTTCGAGCACGCGACCAGGGACCGCACGGTCACGCGGTCGTGCGTGGCCCGGCGCGAGTCGCGCTTGGACTTCGAGGTCTTCTTCTTCGGGACAGGCATCGTGTCACCTCGTTCGTTTCAGGTTCAGGAGCGGCGCCCAGCGCGGGTCCACCACGTCCGCCTCGCACGAGCAGGTCCCCTCGTTGAGGTTCTGGCCGCAGTGCGGGCACAGGCCCCGGCACGACTCGGAGCACACCGGGAACCAGGGCATCGAGAGGACGAACTCCTCGGCGACGACGGGTTCGACGCGCACCTCGTGTCCGTCGTAGAAGGTGAACTCCGCCTCGCCGGGCGCGTCGAGGTCGTCGGGGAACGCGGGGTGGTGCGATCGCGACACGAAGACGTGCGAGAAGGCGTGGTCCACCTCGCGCGTCGCGTCCCCGGCGCACCGGCTGCACACGTACGCGAGGGACCCGGTGAGCCGGCCTTGCACGACCACGTTGCGGCCGCGGCGGGTGATCGAGACCTCCAGCACGATGGGGTGGCCGTCCCGGCGGAACTGGGGACCCAGGAGGGGGTCCACCCACTCCGGGGGCATCTCCTGGGACCACTCGAGACCACCTTCCGGGATCTCCTCGACCAGGAACGTGAGCACGGCCGGCGCTCCGATCGACCCGGCGAACGGGGCCATTCCCCGCCGCGAAGGGCCTGAAGTCTATCCGCGGATCCACGCGAAGTCAAGCGACATTTCGAGAAAACAAGGCTTGCAAATCCCGGGATTCCTGGTAAGATTCGCCCCGACGGATGTCCCACGGGACGACGGAGGCGACATGGTGACGTTGAGACTGGCCCGGTTCGGGGCGAAGAAACGACCCTTCTATCGCGTGGTGGCCACGGATTCGAGGGCGAAGCGGGACGGCCGATTCCTCGAGGTCCTGGGGACCTACAACCCCCTGACCGACCCTCCCACCGTGAACCTGAAGGGCGACCGGATTCAGTACTGGCTGTCGGTGGGGGCGCAACCCTCGGACACGGTCCGGCGCCTGATCGGTTCCCTCGCGGACCAGGGGAAACCGCCCGCGGAGGCGCCCGCCCAGGCGGGGTAGTCGGGGGGTCGGCCATGGCAGCGGACATCAAGAACATTGTCGAGTTCATCGCCCAGGCCCTGGTGGACCGCCCGGAGGAGGTCTCGGTGAACGAGGTCGAGGGAGAACAGACCTCGGTCCTCGAACTGCGGGTCGCCAAGGACGACATGGGCAAGGTGATCGGGAAGCAGGGACGGACCGCGCGGGCGATCCGGACGGTCCTGAACGCGGCGGCGACCAAGGCCCGCAAACGGGTCGTGCTCGAGATCGTCGAGTGACGCCGGCCGATCCGCGAACCGTTCCCCCGGCCCCGGTCTCGGCTCCGAGATGGACCCGGATTCCCTGATCCCCATCGGCACGGTCGGCGCGGCGCACGGCCTGCGGGGCGAGGTGCGCGTGCGGCTGTTCAACCCGGCGTCGGACGCGGTGCGGGCCGGTCGGGCGGTCGTGCTGCGGGGGCGGGGGAACGACCGGAGGATGCGCGTTTCGTCGGCGCGGGCATCCGGCCGGGCGCTGCTCGTCGCGTTCGAGGGCGTCTCCGACCGGAGCGCGGCCGGGGCCCTGACCGGGTGCGAGGTCGCGGTGCGGCGGGGGGACCTGCCTTCCCCGGGACCCGGCGAGTTCTACCACCAGGACGTGATCGGGCTGCCGGTGCGGACGCGGGGGGGCCGCGAGGTCGGCCGGGTCGTGTCCGTCATGACGGCGGCCACGGACATCCTCGTGATCGAGGGGCCGGGGGGCGAGGTCCTGGTGCCGGTCGTGGAGGGGTTCGTGGCGGAGGTCGGTCCAGAGGAGGTTCTCCTCGAGGACGGCGCGCTGGAGTGAGGAATGGCGGAAGGGCGACCCTACGTCTTCCACGTCCTGACCCTGTTCCCGCAGATGATCCGGCAGGCGGTCGGGCACTCGGTCCTGGGAAGGGCTGTCGAGGCCGGGCTCATCGAGGTGCGGGTGCACGACATCCGCGACCACACGAGTGATCGCCACCGGACCGCGGACGACGAGCCTTACGGGGGCGGCCCCGGGATGGTGATGAAGGTGGAGCCGGTGGCCGGCTGCCTGGCCCGGGTGCGCGCCGAGGCCGCGCCGGGGACGCGGGCGCTCCTGATGTCCGCGTCCGGGGTCCTGTTCCACCAGGCGATGGCCCGCTCGCTGGCCGCGGAGCCGGGTCTGATCCTCGTGTGCGGGCACTACGAGGGCGTGGACGAGCGGGTCGCGCTCCACTACGTGGACGGCGAGGTGTCGATCGGGGACTACGTCCTGAGCGGGGGCGAGGTCCCGGCGCTCGTGGTTGTGGACGCGGTGGCGCGCCTGATCCCGGGGGTCGTGGGCAACCGCGACTCCCTGGCCGAGGAGTCGCACGAGGAGGGACTCGTCGAGTATCCGCAGTTCACGCGACCCGCGGAGTTCGAGGGCCACCGGGTGCCCGAGGTCCTGCTGTCGGGCAACCACGCCGAGGTCCGGCGATTCCGGCGCGAGCAGGCCCTCGACAAGACCCGCCGCAACCGCCCGGACCTGGCCGCGCGGCTCCCACCGGAACCCGCGCGGGGACGTCCGCGCCCCCCGCGCCTGGGCCGGCCCCCGGACCCGGAGGAGACACGATGAGGTCCACGGGAGACCCGGGGGCGGACGGCGGGGGCGCTCCGGGCCGGGCCCGCCTGGCCATCGCCCTCCTGCACCACCCCGTGTATGAGCGGTCCGGGGGGGTCGTGACGTCGTCCGTCACGTCGGTGGACCTGCACGACATCGCGCGGACCGCGAGGACATACGCGGTCGAGGCGTTCTACCTGGTCACCCCCGTCGAGGCCCAGCGCGAGATGGTCCTGCGCATCGTGAGCCACTGGGTCCAGGGGGAGGACGGAGAGGGGCGGGCCGCGACCCCCGAGGCGTCCTGCTTCCAGCACCCGCGAGGCGAGGCCCTGGCCCGGGTGCGCGTGGCGGACACCCTCGATGCCGTCGTGGCCGAGAGGAAGCGGGAAACCGGGGTGCGCCCGACGGTGGTGGTCACCGGGGCGTCGCTCGACCGGGACCTGACCTCCTTCGGCGACCTGCGGCGCGCGGTGGCGCGAGCGGAGTTTCCCGTGCTGCTGGTGTTCGGGACGGGGTGGGGGCTCGCCCGGGAACTCACCGACGCGGCGGACGTGCGCCTCGAGCCCATCGCGGGCCTGGACGGCTTCAACCACCTCCCGGTGCGCGCCGCGGTCGCGATCGTGCTTGACCGATTGCTCGGACCTCGACTATAGTTCGATGCCCTCGCCGGGGGCCGGGTCGGACCGGGCGGGGCGGACCGGGCGGACGGCCGCGGGCGGGTGGGTGGGCCACCCGAGGGATTGACGCGATCGGAGGTGCGCCATGCACGGCACGATTCAGGAACTCCAGAAGGTCCAGATGCGGACCGACGTCCCGCGGTTCGGACCCGGCGACACCATCCGCGTCCACGTCCGCGTGCGCGAGGGCGACAAGGAGCGCGTCCAGGTCTTCGAGGGCGTGGTCCTCGGGCGCAAGGGCGGCGGCGTGCACGAGACGGTCACGGTCCGCAAGGTCTCGTACGGCGTCGGGGTCGAGCGCGTCTTCCCGGTCCACAGCCCGATGCTCCAGGCGATCGAGGTCGTGACCCATGGCCGCGTGCGGCGCGCGAAACTCACCTACTTGCGTGGCCGGAAGGGCAAGGCGGCCCGGATCACCGAGAAGCGGGCCCCGCTGCTCCAGGCCGTCGCGACCCCGGAACCCGCGGACCAGCCGTCCGATGCCGAGACAGACCAGCCTGTGGAGTGACCTCCCCGCGGGGGAGCCCGGGTACGTCGAGGCCTGGGCGCGGCGCGAGGGACGGTGGCCGGTCCTCGGGGTGGACGAGGTCGGGCGCGGGTGCCTGGCCGGTCCCGTCGTGGCCGCGGCGCTGATCCTCCCGGACCCCGTGGACATCGTGGGTCTGACCGATTCCAAACTTCTGACCCCGGCGCGACGCGAGAGGCTGGCGGTGCGGGTCCGCGAGCGGGCCCTGGCCCTGGGCCTCGGGCGGGCCGAGGCCGGCGAGGTGGACGCCCTGGGCATCCTGCCGGCGACCCTGACCGCGATGCGGCGCGCCGTGGACGCCGCGCTCGCGTCGTTTCCGGGGGAGGTCGGCCTCGTGGTCGTGGACGGGATCAGCGCCATCCCCGGGCTTCCCTGGCCCCAGAAGACGTGGATCAAGGGGGACCGGCTGTCCCTGAACTGCGCCGGGGCCTCCATCGTGGCCAAGGTCGAGCGCGACCGGTTCATGACGGGGTGCGACGCGCTGTATCCTGGCTACGGATTTTCCGAACACAAAGGATACGCGACGGCGGCGCACCGCGAAGCCCTGGCCCGCCTGGGGCCCTGCCCCCTCCACCGCCGCTCGTTCGCGCCGTTGAAGGGCGCGGTGACCCGCGGCTAGAACGCGTCCTCGATCACGCGCACGCGCGCCTCGCCGTCCTCCCAGGTCACCGCCGCGGCGAAGAAGCGGACCTCCTGGAAGTCCTCCGGCAGGTCGGCCAGATAGATCTGGGCGGCCCGGCGGACGTGACCACGCTTGCGGGGTCCGATGCTCTCGAAGGCCTCGTCTGCGCGGGTCGGGCCGTCGCGCGAGCGCACCTCGACCACCACGACCTCGCGGTCGTTCCGGCAGACGATGTCCATCTCGCCCCAGGGCTCGCGGTAGTTCCGGTCGAGGATGCGGTAGCCGCGGCGGACCATCTCTTGCGCCACGACGTCCTCGGAGGCGGTTCCGAGTCCCTGGCGGTGGTTCATGGGGCCCCTTTTCGCGACCGGAGGTCGCGGCTTGAACGTCCGCCGGAACCTTCGGCGGTCCCCCGAAACCCGCCATCAATTCTCGCAATTGTTCGAAAATACATGAGATTTGCTTCGTTTCATTTCACCACCCTGGGGCCGCGAATTCCAATTCGCGGCCGGCACGAGACCGCGACAGATCAAGGTGTTCCGTCGTTCTTCCGAGTACGACACCGGCTGCGCGGACCCTGACGGATGAAACCGGCGCCTTGGCCGCGGGCAGGGGCTCGCGGCCCCAGGTTCGCGTCGAGTTTCTTCGGAGTCCGGCATCCGGGATCCGGGGTCCGGCATCCGGGATCCGGGGTCGCGGTGGACGTGGCCTCGCGGTCATGCCCCGCC
>DYKK01000100.1 GCA_020722625.1 Anaeromyxobacter dehalogenans | reverse complement strand
CCCCGCCTGACCGACCGCATCGAAGTGACCCGCCCGCCCCCCGCTGGGCCGTGGCCCGGATCAGCCAGACCATGCAGTTCTTCCTGGACCTGACCGTGCGCGAGTTCCTCGAGATGCATGCCCAGGCCCGCGCGGACGCGGGGCCGGTCGCCGTCGAGGAGGTCTGCCGGTGGACCAACGCCCTGGCCGGGGAACCCGTCACCCCGGACCAGCCGCTCGCGGCCCTGAGCGGCGGACAGGCCCGGGCCCTGATGGTGGCGGACCTCGTCCTGGTAAGCCGGTCGCCAATCCTGTTGATTGACGAGATCGAGAACGCGGGCATTGACCGCCACGCGGCGCTGCGCTTCCTGGTCCGCAAGGAGCGTCTGGTCTTCGTGGCGACCCACGACCCGCTCATCGCCCTGCGCAGCCACGCACGCCTCGTCCTGGCCGGGGGCGGGGTCCGGCAGGTCCTCGCCACGACCCCGGGCGAGCGCGCCCTGGCCCGGCGCCTCGCGGCCCGGGACCGCGAGGTCGCCCGGCTGCGCGAGGCGATCCGGATGGGGAAGGTTCTCGGACGGGCATCCAGAAAAGAATCCGCATCGACGTAGGGGTGGGCGTGGGCGATCTTCGGGGGCCGCCTGGATGGTTGGGAGCCCGTTCCTGCGTCATCCCGGCGCTCGCACTGGCGCTCCTCCCCCTGTCGGCCCGCGCCGGGTCCGACCCCGCCTACCAGTGGAAGACCCTGACCACCGGCCACTTCCGGGTGCACTACTACGAGGCCGACCCGCCCACGGCCTTCCCGGGGGCCGGCGAGGCCCTGGCGCGCCGCATCGCGGCCATCGCCGAGGAGGCGTACGCCCGCTGCCGGGACACGTTCGGGCTCGTCCCGTCCCAGGTCGTGGAGGTCGTGCTCCGAGACCCGGTGGACGCATCGAACGGCCTCGCGTCCGTGTATCCTTATGACCGCATCGAGGTCCTCGCCAGCCCTCCCGGCCCCGACTCGGAACTCGCCCGCTACGACGACCCCTTTCGGACCCTCGTCTATCACGAGTACGCGCACATCCTCCAGATGGACCAGGTGTCCGGGGCGCCCGGGCTCGTCAACGCCGTCCTGGGCAAGACCCTCCTGCCCAACGGCGCCGTTCCCGCCTGGTTCGCCGAGGGGTTCGCGACGCTCGTCGAGTCCCGCATGACCCGGGGCGGCCGCGTGGGGTCGTCGCTCTTCGCCATGGTCCTGCGCTCGGAGGCCCTCGCCGGGGACCTCCTCGACCTCTCCGAACTGACCGAGGCCCCGGCCCGCCTCCCGCGCGGGACCGCGCCGTACCTGTACGGGTCTCATTTCTTCGACTTCCTGGCCCGCCGCTTCGGGGTGGAGCGCATGACCGCCTTCATCCGGGACTACGGCCGGCGCCTGGTCCCCTTCGCCCTGAACCACCTGGCACGCCGCCACTTCGGCGCGGACTTCGGGGCCCTGTACGACGCCTTCCTCCAGGAGGTCCGCGACGAGGCCGCCCGCGTGGCGGCCCGCGTCCGCGAGGCCGGTCCCATCGAGGGTCGCGCGGTCACCGACGACGGGGAGTTCAAGGGGCTCCTGGTTTTTGGTCATAACCCAGATATTCTGTACTATGTGCAGTCGGACGGCCGGTCCCCCGCGGGGGTCTTCGCCCTGGACCTCGGCGGGCGCGGCACCGGTCCGGTCGGACGCCGCCGCGTCTCGACGTGCCACGGGGGCTGCGGCGGACTGGAGCGCGACGGGGTCGCCCTGCTGACCACGCACCTGGAACCGTACCGGACCTACTCGTGGTATGGGGATGTCTTCCGGCTGGACCCCGCGACCGGCCGGGAGGAGCGCCTGACGCGACGTGCCCGGGCCCGGGACCCGGTCCCCCTCCCGGACGGCCTGATCGCCTACGTCACCGCCGAGTTCGACCGGGTCGCGGTCACGGCCCTGGACCCCTTGTCCGGGGAGACCCGGACCCTGGTCCCGGCCGGCCGCTTCCAGGGGATCGGGGGACTGCGCGCGATCCCGCACACGACCCGCCTCGTCTTCTCGGCCTCCGAGGCGGGTCAATGGGACCTGTGGGTCGTGGACGCGGCGTCCGGGGACCTCGAGCCCCTCACCCGCGATGCGGCCCTGGACCGGGACCCGGCCGTGAGCCCGGACGGCCGCCTTGTCGTGTTCTCGTCCGACCGGGACGGGGTCTACGACCTCTACGCCCTCGCGATGGACACCGGCCGGAGGCGGCGACTGACCCGCGTGTTCGGAGGCGCGTTTTCGCCCGCGGTGAGCCCGGACGGACGGACCCTCGCCTTCCTGTCCTGGAGCGCGCGGGGGTACGACGTCGCGGTCCTTCCGTTCGACCCGGAAGGCCGGGAAAGCGAGGGAGACGCGCCTTCCGCCGGGCCCGACGCCGATCCGATTCCGTACCGGCCGGCGAAGGTCCAGGCGACCGCCTCGGACTACTCCCCCTGGCCCTCCCTGCGGCCTCGCTCCCTCCAACCCCGCTATCTCGCGTCGTCCGAGGGCCTCTCGCGCCTGGGGGCCGAGGTCTCGGGCGAGGACGCGGTGGGCCGTCACCGGTTCGCCGCGCTGTTCGAGACCGACGCGGCCGCCTGGCGGCCTTCCGCCGCGGTGTCCTATGCGTACGAGCGCCTCTTCCCGACCCTCGCGCTCGACCTCGCGACCGCCCCCTCGTCCGTGGCCACGTTCGTGGACGACCACCTGGTCGCGACGGGCGCCCGGGACTGGGTCGCCGGTCTGTCGCTGGTCCAGCCCATGCCGTGGCGCGACCGGACCTTCTCGGCCGGGGTCGGGTACTCGGTCTCGTGGACCACGGGGGTCTCGCGGCCCGCCCCGACCGACCCGGCCTCCTCGGAGCCCGTAGCGTTCGGCGGGAGGCGGGCCGCGGCCCTCACCCTGTTCGTGACCCACGATTCGTCCGAGTCGTACGCCTGGTCCGTCAGCCCCGAGCGGGGCTTCGCGTCCGGCCTCTCCCTGGCCCTGCGCCGCCGGGAACTGGGCGGGGAAGGCGATTCCGTGACCGTCTCGGGGTACTGGTACGAGTACCTGCCCATGCCGTGGGCCTCGGGGCATGTCCTCGCCCTCCTCGCGTCCGGCGGCTGGTCCCGGGGCGACCACGGGTTCGAGGTTTTCTACGGGCTCGGCGGCTTCCCCCGCCAGGACGTGATCGCGGCCGTCGTCAACCGGCAGCCGTGGAGCCTGCGCGGCCTGCGAGGATTTCCCGCGAACCTGCTCGGAGGCAACACGTACACCCTCCTCAACGGCGAGTACCGCCTCCCTCTCGCCGCGTTCCACCGGGGCCTCGACACCCTGCCCGCCGTGGCCCGCCGCCTGTGGGCGACCGTCTTCGCGGACGCGGGCGGGGCCTGGACCGGCGCGCCCTCCCGCGGCGACCTCCGGTGGGACCTGGGGGCGGAGGTCGCCCTGTCGTGCAGCCTCGCCCTGACCCTGCCGGCGACCTTCCGGCTCGGCTACGCGCACGGGTTCGGACGGGGGGGACGGGACGTGGTCTATTTCATTCTGACGCCGTGACGGGCGGGCGCTCCTGCTCCAGCGCGTGCCGCGCCAGGGCGCGCACCGCGGGCGAGTCGTGTTCCAGGAAGGCCCGCAGCGCCACGGTCCCGCGCGGGTCCCCCAGGCGGTGCAGGGACCGGGCGGCCTGGAATCGCACCGGTTCCTCGGGGTCCCCCAGTCGCCCTCCGAGGAGAGGTCGAGCGTCCGCGGCCCGCAACGCGGACAGGGCGTGGGCCGCGCGGGCCCGCAAGAACGGGTCCCCGTCCGCGTCCCCGAGGACCTGTCCCAGGACCTCGACCATCCGAGCCCGCAAGCCCGGGTCCCGGGCGGCCCGGCCCAACCGATCGTGCTGGGCGACCCGCACCGCCTCGACCGAGTTCATCAGGAACCCGACGCACATCCCGAGCGAGCAACGCCCCGCCGCACACTCGGAATCCGCCGTGCACGCCTCGCCGCCGAACAGCAGGGACTCGGCGGTGACGCCGTCCAGCCGGGCCTCCGAGTCACCCGCTCGGCACGCGCCCGCGAGAACCGCGCAGCACCAGAGGACCACCCCGATCCTCCATCCCGACCTCGGAAGAACGACGGAACACCATGATTCGGCGCGGTCTCCGGCAATCCGCGACTTGGAAGTCGCGGCTCCAGGGTGGTGAAATAGAACGAAGCAGTTTTCATGTATATTTGAAGACTTGCAAGAATTGACGGTGGATTTCCGGACCCGGGACCCACGGACCATCGGGACCTCAATCCTGGAGCGGGAACGTGCGCATCACCGGCTCGGGCGGCACCGGGACCGCGGGCAGGGACTCGACCGGGGGCGGGGCGGCCTCGTCCCCCGCCACGCGCACCTCGATGCGGACCTCGCGGCCGGCTCCGACCACCAGGAGGGTCCCGATCTCGCGACCCGAGGCCCCCTTGACCGCCAGGCGGATGCCCGGGCTCCCGTCCACGGCGGCCCCGGCGACCACGCCTCCCGGGAAGGTCCTGGCCCGCTCCGAGGCCTGCCGCACGCGCCGGATCGCGACCTCGGGGCGGAGCCTCGCGGTCAGAACGGCCGCGGGCTCCCCCGGTTTCGGGGCGGCCAGCACGCGCTGGGTCTCGACCTCCGGGAAGAGGTCCTGCGCGACCTCGATCAGGCGCTGCACCGGTCGTGACGGCCCCTCGGCCAGGACGGGGGCCGCCACGGCGGCCACCCCCGCGAGCGCCGCCCCGGCCCACGCGGCGCGGAGGAAATCGCGTGCGGGGGACCGGGAAGACGGGCGGTGGATCCGGGATGAACGAACCATCTTGACCTCCCTCTCGCGAGCCGAATATACTCGATACAACTTCGCCCGGAAACGGTCGGAAACGGGGGTTTCCCTTCAGGCGGGCGGCCGGGGGCCGGGGGCGGGGCAAACCGAAGGAGGAACAGACATGCGCGGCACGTGGAGCATGGGGGTCCTGGTCGCGGCGCTCGCGGGTCTCGTCGGGGTCGGGGGGTGTCACAAGGGGACACCCACGACCTGCAAGGGGTGGGCGAAACTCCTGAAGAGCCCGGTCCGGTCGAGGGACGCGATCAAGGGACTCGGGGACCTGGGGAACAACTGCAAGGAGTACCTGCCCGCGCTCGAGGAGGTCTTCCCCGCGAGCCAGTACAAGGACGAGATCCTGCAGACGGTCAAGGCCATCAACGCGCCGCAGGCATCGGTGAGCCTGCTGACCAAGGCCCTGCGCAGCCCCAGGACCGCGACGCTTGCGGCCGCGGTCGCCGAGGACTTCGCGATTCCCCAGTTGCGCGGCCCGATCCTCGAGATCCTGACGACCGACGCGGCCATCAAGGCCCGCGAGAACGCTTTGAAGGCCCTCGCGCGGATTGATTCCGGCGACCTCAAGCAGGACGAGGCCCTGCTCATCACGCTGCTGCGCGCGGACCCGAACGTCCAGGGGATCCAGGTCAATGCCCTCGCGGTGAAACTCCTGGGCCAGATCCGGTCCGAAAAGGCCATTCCGGACCTGATCGTCGGGCTGTTCCTGCGGACCCAGAGGGGGGCGCAGCTGTACACCCCGGTCCGGAAGGCCCTGGCCGGAATGGGCACCGCGGCCCTGGCGCCGCTCGTCGCGCTGGTGAGCGGGGACGAGCCGAAGGCCCCGGACCTGTTCCGTGACCTGCGGGACACGGCCAAGAAGATGGGGCTCTTCGACTGGCAGTGGCAGGAGGGGCCGGAGCCGGTGCAGGTCCTCGGCGACCTCGGTGACCCGGCCGCGGCCCCGGCCCTGGCCGCGTGCCTGGCGAAGCCCCTCAATCCCCCCGTGGGCGTGGAGGACCGGGTCCTGCGCGCCTGGCAGGTCGCCCAGCAGAACCGGATCACGATGTGCATGATGGGGCTGTGGAAGGTGGGGGACGCCTCGGTCATCGAGTCCCTGAGGGCTGTCGTCCTGAACCCCGAGAACGACGCGAAGCAGCGCCTGGACACCGCGAGCGCGATCGCGCTGCTGCCGGGCTTCGCCGGGGTCGGCGCCCTGGTGGACATCTACCGGAACAGCAAGGACCCGAGGTTCCGGGCCCCCCTGCTGAAGCCGTTGTCGCTCGGGATGGACTGGGGCAACCTCGATGCCTTCCGGCGACTCCTCCAGGCCGAGAAGAGCGAACTGGTCAAGAATCGCGTCGAGGGCGAGGACGAGGACGCACGCGAGTTCCGGGCCACGATGTCGGTCCTGGACGATTGCCGCCGGGGCGACACGGACTGCCTCGTGCAGAAACTGCGCGGCGGGGACCCCGTGATCGGGCGCAAGGCGGCGATCCTGATCGCCGGGATGACGGACGTGGACCGGGCGAAGGCCCTCTCGGCCCTGTTCGAGGTCTATCCCACGACGGACCCGGTCCGGATGATTGACTTCCGGCGGTTCATCCTGATGGCGATCTGGCGCCTGGGCGACGCGAAGAACGTCCCGGACCTCGAGCGCCTGCTCAAGGCCGACCGGGACCGCAAGGGCGCGGGCTACTGGGTGGACGAGATCGAGACCCTCATCCCGGCCATGGCACGAAAGACCTGATCAACTCCCCGAAGAAGAGCCATTCCAGGGCGGCGAGCGCGATGAACGGCCCGAAGGGGACCGGGGCGTGCCGGAGCCCACGCGGCGCCTCGGAGCCCGGCGTCTCCCACGGCGGCGTGGGGCTTCTGCGGGCCAGGACCGCCGGGACCGCCACGAGCAGCCCCTGCAACGACGACGCGAAGAAGACGAACGGGAGGGAGGCGTATCCGAGGGTCGCCCCGACCATGGCCATCAGAAACACGTCCCCGTACCCCATGCCTTCCCGTCCGGCGAATCGCCGATAGCCCTCGATCAGCAGGACCAGCGGGAGGGACCCGAGGGCCGCGCCCGCGAGCGAGGCGACCACTCCGACGCCGGTCAGGTCCCCCGCGGCGGCCGCGAACAGGACGCCCAAAGCCGATCCCGGCACGCTCAAGACCGGCGGGATGCGCCAGTGTTCCAGGTCAATGAACGTGATGACCACCAGCAGGAAGCAGAAGGCGAAGACGAAGGCCCACACCGCCAGGAGCCCTGGCAGCGTCGGCCCGGGGCCGGCCCAGGCCAGGGCGCGCAGCAGGCTCGCCAGGGACAAGACCGCCAGGCAGATCTCGACGAGCGGATAGCGCAGGGAGATGGGGGCGCGGCACGCCCGGCAGCGCCCGCGGAGGGCCAGGTAACTGATGACAGGAATATTATCATACCATCGTATCGCCCCGCCGCACCCCGGGCATCGCGATCCCGGCTTCACGATCGAGGCCCCGCGCGGCAGGCGGTGGATCACGACGTTCGCGAACGACCCGAACACCGCGCCGACGACCAGGACCACGGCCTTCAGGAACCAGAAAGGGATCGGCCCGATCGCTTCCGGCATCGGATCATTCCACCGTCAGCATCCCGATGCTGACCCGGTTCTGACCGTCGTGGCGCACCTTGGTCTTGTCGTGGTCCTTGACGGGGAGGCGCGCGTCGCCCGAGGGGTTGTAAAAGCCCATCCAGAGGTGGTGCGGTCCCGAGGGCGAGCCGATGGGGACGTCGAGGTCGTAGGTGTCCACCACCACGTCGCCCGGCAGCCAGTGGTTGGTCGCAAAGCACCCCTGGCAGGTCTTCGTGTCCTCGGTCTCGCGCACGAGGTTCAGGACGAAGTGGTCCCCGTGGATGCGCGAGGACGACCCCACCCGGTCCACGTGCAGGAAGATGCGGTAGGACGCGGCCAGGCGGCCCGTACACTTGAAGTACATCCGGATCGTGACCTTGCCGCCTCGGCGGACCGCGGGCGACGACAACGAATATCCGATCAGTTCAATCTTGTTGTCGAAATTCACGAAGGTCGGGGTCACCCCGGGCAGCGCCTTGAACTCCGACTCGGTCAGGGTGGCCGCCGCGATCCAGTTGTGGTCCGCCTCGCCCTCGGCCAGGGACGAGGCCGCCAGGATAAACCGCGAGGAGCGGTCGTCCAGGACGTGGGCCGGCCGCCCACCCGACCGTCCGCGGAAGGCGTGGTTCAGGTCGCTCCACTGGGCCTTGGGAACGATGAAGAACGTGCGCCGCGCCTTGTCCAGAAGCCGATCCACGACCTCGGTGCGGCTCGACATCTCGGGGACCTGGCCGGTGTAGAAGTTGGAGTCCTCCGCGCCGCGCGCCGCGAAGGCCCCGTGCCGGAACAGGTCCCCCGGGACGCGGGCGGACGACGCCTGGTACGTCTCGATGATGTGCTTCTGCGAGAGGTGATAGGACAGCCGGGGGACCAGGACGTAGGCGCCGGCGGCGAACAGGACGAACGCCCCGACCCCGGCGAGCGCGAAGGTCCCCGCGGGGCGTTCCAGGCCCAGGATCGCCCGTCCCGCCTGTTCGATGCGGCCCGCGAGGGGACCGCGACGCAGGACCGCGCCGATGCGATCCGAATGCCTGGCCGCGACCGTGACGCCGAGCAGAAGATAGAGGGCCGCGATGTCGGGCCCGGTCAGGAGGATGCGCGCGAGCACCGCCCCCCGGGCCACCTCCGGTCCCGGCGTGGTGAGGGTCTCCCACTTCAGGGCCAGGAAGATCGCGATGTCCGCCACGATGAGCGCCGCGAGCGCGAGCACGACGACCGGGAAGGTCCGGCCGCGGCGCAGGACGGCCGGAAAGGCGCGCGCGGCGGACAGGAGGCGGCCGCCCCCCACGAGGACGGCCGCTCCCGCGAGGACCGCCCCCGCGAGTCCGACGAGGGGGAGTTTCACGTCCGGGGGAAACGGGAGTTCCCCCTTCCCCGGTTCGGAGAACATCGGGTCCGTGGTCAGGAACGACACGAGCGGGGCGGGCGACAGGACGACGTCCTTCATCATCACCAGGAACAGTCCGAACCCGAAGAAGGCGAGGAGCCGGCCGTGGGCCGCGTCGTCCGGGGCCTCGCGGACGAAGAGGGCCAACAACACGGCGAGGGCCGGCGCGCCCGCGTACAGGGTCTGGTTCATGGGCCGGATCGTGATCATGGCGACCACGAGCGGCGCCACGGCCCATAGCAGGACCAGCAGCCGCTCGGGTCGAACCCGCCCGCCCCCGAACACGGCCGCGACCGCCACCGGGAGCACGGCGCTCCACGGGAACAGCCCGAAGCCGACCTCCTTGAGGATGAAATCGAAGGTGCGCGCATCGGTCCTCATCCCGCCCGCGAACGTGGCGGCCGTGAACCGGAAGGCCCGGAAGAACGCCGCGTCGGGCAGGAAGGTCAGGAGGGCCAACGCCGCGGCGCACAGGGCCGTGACCGCGGCGGACTCGGCCGCCGGACGTCGCTCCGGGCCCCACCCGTCCGACGCCGCGAGGACCACGGGCCAGGCCACGGCGATCGCGGTGAAGGTCACGACGGCCGTCATGCCGCCGGACAGGTAGAGGAACAGGGAGACCGCCGGAAGGGCCACCGCCCGGCGCCACCGGCGGGACCCGGGTCGGGCCCCGGCGTGCAGGGCCGCCACCCCGAGCGCCAGGCCGAGCATCACGGACAGGCCGTTGTTGGCGAAGCGGGCCGACAGGTAGAACAGCGACGAGGTCAGAACGACCAGGACCGCGAGGGCGGCCTCGCGCTCCCCGAAGGTCCTCCGGGTGAACGCGGCCAGGACCCACACGAGGAGGACCCCCAGCACCACCCCGGGCAGGCGCGCCGCGAACTCGTTCATCCCGAACGCCCGGAGCGACAGCGACACGAGGAACGGGTCCAGGGGCGGCACGAAGGCCGTCCACCCGCGAGACTTGAACTGGGCCAGGAAGGCGTCGCCGGCCACGGCGTCCCGGACCTCGCCGGCCACGTCCGACGCGACCACGCGACTCAACCGTTCGAGTTCCGACCGTGCCGTGTCCGCACCGTCCTCGTCGTCCGGCGATGCGGGCGGTGCGGCCAGGACCTGGCCGAGCAGGGCCGCGGGGTCCCGGGTCCCGGACCCCGAGACCCACAGAAAGGACGTGGAGGGATTCTGTCGGGCGAGGCCGCGCAGGGTTCCGGCGAGGCGGTTCACGGCCGCGGGGTCCTGCCCGGACTTGAGCAGGCCGTCCACGTCCAGGCCGGCCTCGACCATCCAGGTCGACTCCGGGACCAGCTCGGGGTTGCCTCCCACCCCGTTGGAGAACAGCTCCTTGA
>DYKK01000099.1:6016-10141 GCA_020722625.1 Anaeromyxobacter dehalogenans | reverse complement strand
GGAGACAGGTTCAGGGGACAGGGACAGTGGCAGGAACAGTGTCAGTGACAGTGCCCCGTTGGACGCGGGGGATGGGGCGTGACGATGGAGCCACGTGCGCCGCGACCCCGGAAGCCGGACCCCGGACCCCGGACGCCGGGAGACAGGTTCAGGGGACAGGGACAGTGGCAAGAACAGTGTCAGTGACAGTGCCACGTTGGACGCGGGGGACGGGGTGTCGAGGCGGTCTCAGCCCCGCCCGTCGCTTCATTTCAAGCCGGGCGGCACGGAGGTCGTGGTTGACTTTGCTGCGGGGAACCCGTGGTCGAGTTTCTTCGTCGTCGCGGCCGGCGCCATGGGGGCCGCGGCTCGGAGGCCGCGCAGCCGGCGCGATTGCAAATCGCGCCTCCAGGACCGCCAGGGGGTGAACGGCCCGTCGCGTGACGACCAACCCCTACGATGCTGGGGCCGCGAATTCCAATTCGCGGCCGGCACGAGGCCGCGACAAATCATGGTGTACCGTCGTTCTTCCGAGTACGACACCGGCTTCGCGGACCCTGACGGATGAAACCGACGCTTTGGCCGCGGGCAGTGCCCGCGGCTCCAGGTTCGCGTCGAGTTTCTTCGTAGACCGGGATGGCGAATCGAGGTCGGACCTGGGTCCCCCACCTGCGTCTGGCCGCGGCGGACGACTACAATAGGGTCATGAGTTCCGGGAGGTCGCCAACCCCGGGGGAGTGGATGCGCTCGGGGTCGTGGGTGCTCATCGTCGGGCTGCTCGCGTCCGGGTGCGCGGCTTCGACCGCGGGTCCGGATTCGACGGAAGGTCGCGGCGATGAGGCCGAAGGGATGGACGCCCTCGCGGACGTGCCGGACGGGGCGACGGGGCGTGAGGTGGAGGGGCCTTTCGGCGATGGGTCTCCGGACGGAGTCGAGGTCCCGCGGGCCGACCTGGACCACGGGGGAGATGACGGCACGTCGGACACCGACGGCGCGGAGGTTCCGGACCGGACGGACACCGGCGGGGCCGGGCCGGGGGGGCCATGTCGGACCGTCGAGGACTGCGCCGAGGGGCTGTTCTGCGACGATGCTTCCGGGGTCTGCGTGGTCTGCCTGCAATCCGCCGACTGCCCGGTCGGAGAGTTCTGTCTCGACGACGCCTGTGTCCCGTGGGTGTGCGTCCCGGGTTCGGCGGTCTGCGAGGGATCAAACCTGAGGACCTGCGGGCAGGACGGCGAGGGGTTCGTCTCGGAGAGGGACTGCGACGACGCGGACCCGTGCACCGTGGGAGACCGATGCGAGAACCGGCAGTGTGTCGTCGGGGTTCCCCGGGACTGCGACGATGGCGACCCGTGTACTGCGGACGCCTGTGAACCGGAGGTCGGTTGTCTGCATTCCCCGGTCGAGGGTCCGGCCTGCGATGACCTCGACGCGTGCACCTCGGGGGACGTGTGTCAGGCGGCGGGGTGCGCCGGGATTCCACGGGACTGCTCGGACAACAACCCTTGCACGGACGACCTCTGCGACCCGGCGCGGGGGTGTGTGCACCGCCCCAACCAGGCATGGTGCGACGACCAGGACCTCTGTACCTGGGGTGATCGTTGCGAACTGGGAGCCTGCCGCGGGGTCCCGGTCACGGTTTGCGACGACGACGACCCCTGCACCGAGGACCGGTGCGAGTCGGGAGCCTGCGTCCACCACTCGGTCCCGGACTGCGGCCCGTGCCAGGGAGACCAAGACTGCGACGACGGGAACCCCTGCTCATCGGATGCGTGCGTGACGGGCTCCTGCGAGCACGTGCCGTCACCGGACCCCGGATGCTGCGCCGGCGACGAGGAGTGCGATGACGGCGATGGATGCACGACCGAGGAGTGCGTCGGCGCCCCGTTCGGGACCTGCCGCCGCCGGGCCGTCCCCGTGCCTGCCTGCTGCACGGTCGAGACCTTCGCCGCCGGATTCCCCGGGGGGGACGCGCAGGGCTTCGTCCTGGATGCTCCGCGGGGCCAGGTGGGCTGGCACCTGCTGGACACCGGCCTCTCGACGTCGCCTCCATGGTCCCTGTACTACGGGAATCCCGATACGCACGACTACTCGACCGGGGAGTCCGCGAACGCAGGGGCCGCCCGGAGTCCGGAGGTCCTGCTGCCGGCCGGGGTGGGGGCGACCCTCCGGTTCTGGGTCTGGATGGACGTGGAAACCTCCGAGGACCTGGACGTCCTGACCGTGGACGTGCTCACGGATGTCGGGGAATTCGTCCTGTGGGAGAAGCCGGGGGACCTCCCCATGACGGCCTGGCGGGAGGTCGTGATTGACATCTCGGCCCTCCAGGCCCACCCCGTGCGGTTCCGGTTCACCTTCGATACGCGGGACGGCCACGGGAACGGCGGACGAGGCGTCTATCTGGACGATGTCCGCGTGACCAGCACCTGCCAGCCGGTCTCGTGCGTGAGCGACCTGGACTGTCGCTCGGTGGGCATGGTCGGGTCGTGCCAGGGGGGGGCCTGTGACTTTGACGAGGTCCAGGCCGCCGTGCTCCTGTTCGGCGGAGCGGGCGCGGGACCCGGGCAGTTCCAGTCCCCCTTCGACGTGGCCACGGGGCCCGATTCCGTCCTGGTTTCCGACCGGGACAACCATCGCGTCCAGGTCTTCGGACCGGACGGAACGGTTCTCTTCTCCTTCGGGACGCCGGGGTCCGGAGACGGCCAGTTCCAGAGCCCCCACGGACTCGCGCTCTCGGGGGACCGCGTGTACGTGGCCGACACCGGAAATCATCGGATTCAGGTCTTTTCCAGGATGGGCGTCTTCCTGTTCGCCTTCGGGGGGCAGGGGACCGACCCGGGGCGATTCCAGGAGCCGAAGGATGTCGCCATGACGGCGGACGGAGGCGCCGCGTACGTCGCCGACACCTCCAATCACCGGATCCAGGTCTTCGACCCGGAAGGGGGGTTCGCGCTGGCGTTCGGAGAATATGGAAAGAAACCCGGCCAGTTCCGCAGTCCCTCCTGCGTGCTGCCCGCATCCGACTTCCGGGTGTTCGTGTGCGACACCCAGAATCAGCGGGTCCAGGTCCTGACCTGGGATGGCGGTTTCATCGCGAGTTTCCAGGCCACCGGCGACCTGGCGCTCGACAGCCCCTACGGCGTGGCACTCCGTCCCGACGGCGTTGTCGTGGTCTCGGACACCCTGCATCACCGGCTGGTGACCTTCTCCACCGAGGGGGTTCCCTGGGGGGTGTTCGGGGCCTACGGGACGGGGGTGGGGGAATTTCGCTTCCCGATGGGAACGGCCCTGGGCGCAGATGGGCGCCTTTTCGTGGCGGATACGTCGAACCACCGGGTCGTCGTCGTGAAGAAGACCGCGTTCCCCTAGACCTCACGACCCAGCGGGTCCGTGAGGTCTCGTATTCGGCGGCCCACGACGAGCCGCCGATGAGCGGTCGAAACCCCCGTTTATTTGCCCCTGATTCGATTCAATGGACGTCCCTCAGTCGCCGGCCTTCGCCGCGCCGGCCGTCACGTAGGGCGCCAGTCTCTGGACCGTCCTGGGTCCGATCCCCTTCACACGTCTCAGGTCGTGCACGCTCCGAAACGGCCTTCGCCCGCGTTCCTCCAGGATGGCGCGCGCCTTCTTGGGCCCGATCCCCGGGAGCCGCAGCAGGTCCTCGTAGGAGCAGGCATTCACGTCCAGTCGCGGCCCGTCCCGGTCCGACCGGCTCGACGTGTCCTCCCGCCACCGGGCGAACTCGACATCCCGTCCATGGTTCCGCCCCTCCCCCCGAGCCGTCCCCCGGGCCGCCGCCCCCTGCCGGGTCGCGAACGCCGGGGGTCCTCCACCGGGCCATGTCGCACGCTCGATCACCTCCGGCGCCGCCGCGACCGCGGGTCCGGACCCCGTGAACGACGTCAGCACCAGGAACGGGATGACCAGCAACCACATGCGAGGTACCTCCGCAACGAGTCACCCCGCCCGATTGCCAGGACCGTGCCATCCGCGCGCCTCCGGGTCCATCTCTCCCATCCCGTTGAAATCACGCTCTTTGTCCAGATTCACGTCGCCGGACCCGCCGCCCCCCTCTTGGACATCCGTCCAACATCCCTGGACACCCGTCCAAACCGTCCCCCGCATCGCACCTATCCCACGTCGTCC
>DYKK01000099.1:0-5916 GCA_020722625.1 Anaeromyxobacter dehalogenans | reverse complement strand
CCCGAACAGGCGGCGGGCGTTGACCTCGGTGATCCTCGCGATGTCCTCCACGCTCAGGCTCCTGAGCCGGGCGATGGCCTCCACCGTGTAACGGATGAACGCCGGCTCGTTGCGCCGCCCCCGCAGGGGCACCGGGGCCAGGTACGGCGAGTCGGTTTCGACCAGCAGCCGTTCCACGGGGAGCCCACTCGCGGCTTCGATCAGCCCCCCCGCGTTCCGGAACGTCACCACGCCGGGTATCGACACTGAAAACCCCAGCGCTTCGTACCGCCGGGCCGTCTCCAGGTCCCCGGTGAAGCAGTGGATCACGCCGGCCCTCTCGCCGAGCCGCGCCTCCGCCAGGACCGCCAGCACCTCGGCGTGCGCCTCGCGGCAGTGGATCACCAGGGGCTTCCCGGCGTCGGCGGCCATCTCGACCTGCCTCCGGAAGACCCTCCACTGCCCATCCCGCGACGAGAGATGATAGTGAAAGTCGAGCCCCGTCTCCCCCACCGCCACCACCCGTCTGTCCCCAAGCAGGCGTTCCAGCGCCGCGAAGGACCGCTCGTCCGCGCGGTCCGCGTCGTGGGGATGCACGCCGACGGAGGCCCACACGACGCCCTCGTGCCGCCCCGCGACCTCCACGGCTTCCGCCATCACGGCCGGGTCCGACCCGCTCCCGACCGTCACGATGCCCGAGACCCCGGCCTCCCGGGCCCGAGCGATGGACGCGTCCACCTCTTCTCCGAAGAACTCCCTGGACAGATGCGCGTGGGAATCGAAGAAGCGCGTGCGTTCCGGCATGGGGATCAGGTCCGGTCCTCCAGGTCCGCGAGATCCGTGCCCACGGGTTCCTCCACGACCTCCCCCTCCTCCGGAGGACCCGACGCGTCTCCCCACGTCACGTCCGCCAGGGGAAACTCCTCGATCACGCCCGGCTCCAGCAGGACCTTGACCGCCCGCCGCATGACCAGGAGGTCACGCACCTTCCCCTCCCCCTTCGGGGTCGTCACGACGCTCCCGACCTTGGGGAACTGCCGCCGCATCTCGCAATAGACGTCCTGCTCGTAGGCGAGGCAGCACATCAGGCGCCCGCACACTCCGGACACCTTCTGGGGGTTCAGGACCAGCCCCTGGGTCTTGGCCATCCGGATGGTCACCGCCGAGAACCCCCGCAGGAACGTGGCGCAGCACAGCGGCAGTCCGCACGGCCCGAGCCCCCCCGTACACCTCGTCTCGTCGCGCACCCCGATCTGCCTCAGTTCGACCCGGGCCCGCAGGGCTCCGGCAAGGTCTCGCACGAGCGCCCGAAAGTCCACACGCCCCGGAGCCGTGAAATAGAAGATGACCCGCGACTCCCCCTGCACGACCTCCACCTGGGACAGATGCATGTCCAGCCCGTGTCGCTTCACTTCCCGCAAGAAGACGGCCCTCGTCTCCTCCTCCCGGGCATTGACCCGACCGAGGACCGCCTCCCGCTCGCCGGGCTGCAATCTGCGCACCACTCGAAGGGCCTCGTCCGGGGTCATGGCGCGCCTCGACGACGCCGTGAGCGCGCTCGCGAGCACGTCCCCGCGGTCCGACCGCACCATCAGCACATCGGCCCGGCTGAACCGCACCTCGTCGGACGCGGCCAGGACCACCCGTCCCGTCTTCAGGAGCCGGACCCACCCCGCCTCCACGATGCGGACGGCCGACCCCTTGATCACCGCTTCGCCCCCCTCCACATCCCGCAGCCAGGGTGTCGTTCCACCGGTCGCCATCTCGCCCCTACTCCCCTCCTCCGGACGCGTCCGGGGTCCCCTCCGGTCCCGCCGGCGTCACCTCGAGCGTGGCCTCCAGACGATAGGTGCGGTCCTTCTGGATCACGACCGCGCGAATCCACGGGTCGTATCCCGGCTTCCCGAGCCTCACCAGCACCTTCCCCACGGGCAGCGTCACCCTGTCGAGGGGCGTCACCCCCACCTCCCGGTCGTTCACCCACACGGTCACGCCCTCGGCGGGGACCGGCACGACCTCCAGGGTCCCGAACGCGGGCTTCAGCGGAAGCGAGGCCGTGATCCGGACCGGCTCGTCCGCGCGGACCGTCACCGTCTCGCGATGGACCTCGCAGTCCGGGTGCCGGAACTCCACCGGGATTTCCCCGACGGGCAGGACCAGGTCCGGCAGCGGCGTCTGTCCCACGAGGACCCCGGACACGCTCACCTCGGCCCCCGTCGGGTCGCTCTGGATGAAGACCCGGCCGGTCTCCCCCTTTCTCTCGCACTCCTTCAGGGCCGCCTTCGCGGTCCGGTCGTCCTCGGTCCCCGGGCTCAAGTACAGGAAGCCCCGGAAATACAGGAGCACGTCCCGGCACCGCTTCAGGTGTCTCGCCACGTTCCCCGCGTTGAAGTAGCCGTCCGGTTCCCCGGGGTCGGCGGCCACCGCGGCCCTGAACGCCTCCAAGGCCCGGTCGTAGGCCCGCTTCTTCAGCGCCTGTACTCCCTTCCGGTGCCAGGTCCGGTAGGGCGTCTCGTCGGCCGACGCCGTCGATCCCCACACGGCCGCGACCCCGATCAGGACGACTCCCCAGTGACCTCTCATGGACCACCCTCCCTCGACGGCGGGGCGGCCTTCCTCGCGGCCGAGGCGTCCTGATCCCGTGACCCGGGTCCCGCCTCGCGATACACCGTGAAGCGGCGCACCGTGGCCCGATCCTTCCCCTCGATGGCATAGACGGCCAGGTCGTTGCGCCCCT
Source organism: Anaeromyxobacter dehalogenans (assembly GCA_020722625.1). Classification (GTDB taxonomy): domain Bacteria; phylum Myxococcota_A; class UBA9042; order DTJE01; family DTJE01; genus DYKK01. Next base: position 3,200 of record DYKK01000099.1, on the reverse strand, counting down.
CCTCCAGCGGAATCGCCGCCTCGAACGGGACGACCAGCCCGCTCCCTCCTCCGTCCCTCGCCCAGAAGAAGACCTTGTCGTTCCCCCGGAACACGAGGATCTTCCTCCGGACGCGCCCCCCGTCGTCGTCTCCATCGAAGCGGACCCGCCCGGTGAGGGTCAGCCGGTCGCCCACCGGTCGATCAAGGCCAATCGCCGCAGGCTCCATCCCGATGGCCGGCATGACCGACCTCGCCAGCAAGGACGCCGGCAACGGCGGATACCGGACGACCTCGGTCAGCGGGTCCACGTCCCCCGCCCGGACGAACGCGAACCCTCCGCCATCCATCTCGACCCGGTAGTAGTCCCCGAGGCGCCCGAGCCCGCGCAGCAGGAATCCCGGTCCGACCCGAACCAGGACCGGCCCGTCCTCGGACGCCGACGCGAGGACCGCCGCGTCCGCCGCGCGCACCCGGAGGGCCTGCTGAGACGCGACGAACGGCACGCGGGCCCCCTGGACCACCGGGAAGGACCGTTCTTCCGCCAGGTACTCCCGGAGTTTCTGGTCCAGGATGCCGACCTCCAGCCGCACCTGTTCCAGGTCAGCCCCCGCCCGGACCTCCACCGTAAACCGGGCCTCCACGGTCTGCCCCGGGGCGACGCCCTCCTTGAAGGCTCGCCGTCCCTGCCGCACATAAACGCCCTCTCCGCTCCGGTTGCGCAAGGTCATGAGCACGTCCCGCGCCGGCCCCTCCCCGACGTTCTCCGCCTCGACCACAAAGTCCACGGTCTCGCCGGGGTCAATCAGTCCGTCCGCGTCGCCGGCAACGTCCTGCACACGAACCGAGTATGCGAAACGCGGCCTGGGCAGGCCCCTCGTGGCCACGGTGACGGGCGGAGGCCGCAGGCCCTCGACGTCGCCCTGGTACACCGCGAAGTCCACCCGGTCCAGGCGGTCCCAGGAATCGCTCGACACCCGGACCTTCCGATCGCGCGCCACCACCTGTCCCGGCTCGATCCTCCCGAACAGGAACTCCAGTCCGTCCAGCGCGGGGTGGTCCGACACCGTCGTCACGTGCACGCGGTACAGCGGCTCCCCGGAACGGTTGCGGGCCGCGAGCCGCACCCGCGCATCCGCCCCCGCCTGAAGGACTTTCCCCTTCTCGATGCGCCACGTGAGTTCCACGGGGCTGCCCGGCTGGACCGGGCCCGCGCTCCAGTCAATCCCCTGCTCCCGCAGCGCCGTCACGATCCGCTCGTCCTGGCGGGCCAGGATCGCCTTCAGTTCGCCTTCCGCCTCGCGCAAGGCCGAGGCCCGCCGGCTGGACCGGATGGCCCGGACCACGGCCTCCGAGAAATCAATCACCTCGTCCCGCTCGAACCGGTCCTCGCGGATCGGAGGTTCATCCGTATCGTCCTCGTCCTCCCCCCCCTCCCGCGCCGCCTCGAAGACCGGGAGATGAAACCGCGGCTCTTCGTCGGGCACGGGTCCGAACGGCTCGAGTTTCCTCTTCGGGTCGCGCTCGGCCCGCTGCTCCCGCGTCCCCAGGGACGCGCGTTCGCGGTCGATGCTGACGGGGACCAGGTCCACGTCCGGCGCGATCCCCACACCCTGGATGGACAGCCCCCCGGGAGTCAGGTACTGGGCGACCGTCAGTTTCAGGGCCCCACTGCCCACCTCGTACAGGACCTGCACGGTCCCCTTGCCGAAGGTCGTGTCCCCGATCACGATCGCCCGGTCGTTGCCCTTCAGGGCCGCGGCCACAATCTCGGCCGCGCTCGCGGTGCCCCCGTCCACCAGGACCACCATCGGCACGTCGGCGAACGGGGTCTCGCGGCCCGCCCGGTACTCCTGGCGCATCCGGTTTCCCTCGCCCTCGGTGATGACGAGCGTGCCCTTGCGCACGAAGAGGTCCGCGACCTCGACCGACTGCTCCAGGAGGCCCCCCGGATTCTCGCGCAGGTCCAGGATCAGCCGGTCGAGCGCCCCCCGCTTCTTGAGGTCACGCAGGTGGCGCACGAGGTCGTCCCTCGTATCCTCCTGAAAGTGGCGGACGCGGACGTATCCGACCCCCTTCCCGAGGACCTCGCTCGTCACGGACTGGATGTGGATCTCGGCCCGCGTCAGCGTGAAGGCGCGCGGCTCGGCCCATCCCTTGCGCATCACTCGGATGGTCACGTCGGTGTCCGGCTCCCCCCGCAGTTTGCTGACCGCATCCGTCAGGAGCATGTTCAGGGTGGTCTCGTCCCCGATGTCCGTGATCTGGTCGAGCGACTTCAGCCCCGCCCGTTCCGCTGGGGTCCCCGGCAGCACCGAGACCACGGTCACGACCCCGTGCCGGGTCGTGATGACGATCCCCAGCCCCCCGAACCGGCCCTCCGTGTCCAGTTTCATCTCGCTGTAGGCCCGGGGCGGCAGGAAGACCGAGTGCTCGTCGAGCGGCGAAAGCATCCCGTTGATGGCCGCGTATTCGATCTCGTCCTCCTCCGCGTCCTCGGGGAGGTACGAGGCGATGAACTCGAAGATGTCGAGCAACCGCCAGTTCATCTCGTAGAGGTCGGACACGCCCGCGATCGGAAACGTCCGATTCTGGTCTCCGACCCGGACGACGACGGCCCGGGCCGCCTCGGAGTCGTCGGGGTCCGGCGTGGCCATCACCTCGGGGACCAGGGCCTCGACCGACTTGAGGGCCCCGACCAGCATGGGGACGGGCCGGATGCGCGCCGGGGACACGTAGTTCGAACGGATGTAGCCTACGCTCCGGGTCAACAGGCGGAGTTTCGCCAGACTCGATGGAGTCCGCTCGCCCGCCTCCGCCTGGCCGACCAGCCGGGTCTCGAACAGGACGGACCGGCTCTCGAATCGGAGGTTGAACAGGCTGTATGCGATCAGGCCCGCGGCCACCAGGAGGGTGACCAGTCGCGCTGCACCCCTCGGAAATCTCATGCGCCCTTCCTGCAAGCCCACCGGAGCCACGGCAACGGAATCCTAACGCCGGGCGCGCCTTCGCGCAAGAAAACCGGCCCAGCCACGATCCGCCGTCCCGGTCTCGGAAGAAAGACGGAACACCTTGATTTGTCGCGGTCTTGTGCCGGCCGCGACTGGGGCCCCGGCTTCCCGCGCAGGGAGCGAAGCGACCGAGCGGGAGAGGACGTGCCGGTGGCACGTCCGATAGGGGGCCCCATCTTCCCGCGCAGGGAGCGAAGCGACCGAGCGGGAG